>CABVAO010000002.1 GCA_902496335.1 uncultured Collinsella sp. | reverse complement strand
CTTGAAGTTGAACGTCAGATTGTCCAAATGCGGCCCGCGCAGCGTCGGCCGGTTACGGCGTTTGTAAAACGCCGTAACCTACTGAATGAGCATCGCGTCGCCAAAGCTGAAGAAGCGATAACGTTCTTCGATGGCAGCGGCGTAGGCATCCATGATCTGGTCGCGGGTGGCAAGCGCGCTTACGAGCATCATGAGCGTGGAGCGCGGCACGTGGAAGTTCGTGATCAGCGCGTCGACCACGTGATAGGTCGAGCCGGGCATGAGGTAAAGCTGCGTCGTGGCGTTCTCGCGCACCACGATGTCACCGCGGCCAAGCGTATCGGCCCCGTCCTCGCGGCCTTCAAAATAGCGCGCCGTCACGGCCGGATCGGACACCGGCGCGTCCGTGTCAAACGCGCTCTCGAGCGAGCGCACCGCGGTAGTGCCGACGGCGATCACACGATGACCCTCGGCCTTGGCCTTATGCACGGCGTCGACAACCTCCTGCGACACGTGGTAGCGCTCGGTGTGCATGACGTGCTGCGTAGGGTCGTCCTCCTCCACCAAACGGAAGGTATCGATGCCCACCTCGAGCTCGACGGCGGCAAACTTGGCACCCTTGGCCTCGATAGCGGCCATGAGCTCAGGAGTAAAATGCAGACCCGCTGTAGGAGCGGCAGCCGAGTGCTCCTCCTTCATGGCGTACACGGTCTGATATTTCTCGGGATCGCCCTCGTAATCGGTAATGTAGGGCGGCAACGGCACATGACCGGCGGCGTGAATGGCCTCGTCGAGCGTGCGCGGCTCGCCGGCGGCGTTGCAACCAGCCGGCTCAAAACGCACTAGACGGCCGCCGCGGCTATCGGTGACAAAGTCGACGACCTCGGCCGTCAGCACCACGGGAGCCCCCTCGGGCGCATGGGCGCCACCGGCGCGATACTCAATATGAACACCGGGCTTCAGGCGCTTGCCCGGCTTGACCAAGCACTCCCAAACATGGCCCAGCGGATCCACGTCCTCGCGGCGCTTGAGCAGCAGCGTCTCGACCACGCCGCCCGAGCCGGCTTTGCGACCGATCAGGCGGGCCGGCATCACGCGCGTCTGGTTGATGACGAGCACGTCGCCCGGCTCGATATAGTCGATGATGTCACGGAAGATGCGGTGCTCAACGGTACCGCCGTGCTCCAGCGGCGTTCCCGCCTGGGAGCCCTTGCGATCCACCACCAGCAGGCGACAGGAGTCGCGCGGCTCGGCTGGAGCCTGGGCGATCAGTTCCTCAGGAAGGTTGTAGTCAAAATCATCGGTACGCATAGACACGTCGGATACTCCTTATATAGCTAAAGTCCGCTCTACATCCTAGCAGGCTGCCAGCCCAAAAGAACTACTTTTTGGACGCTTTGCGCTCGTCGCGGATGCGGGCGCGGTCCATGGCCGCCTCGACGGCCGAGAAACGGCAGCCGCAGTAGTTCTGCCGATACATGCCCAGCTCGCGCGAACGACGTGTCGCCTCGGGGTAATACGTGCGAAAATCGCGAATCACCGGAGTGAGACCGCGGGCAGCAGCCAGACGCTCCAACACATCATTGCAGGTTTCGAACAACTGGTACGGCGAGACGGCGAGCGTCGTGCCCACAAACTCAAACCCGCGCTCCTGGGCCACACGGCACGCCTCGGCCAGACGCAGGGCATAGCATGCGCGACAGCGACGGGCTCGATCGGCGCCCAGCGGGGCCACGCCGGCCTCCCAGCGCTCCCGGTCCTCCCCCGCCTCGATAAGCTCGATGTCGCCATCGGCACACCACCGGCGCAGCTCGTCCAAACGCCGCTGCCATTCATCGTGCGGCTGAATATTGGGGTTTGTCCAGCAGATTGTGGGCTCAAACCCTTCCTCGCGCAGCAGGCGGACCGGCTCAAGAGAGCACGGCGCACAGCACGCATGCAGCAACAACGGCTTCATCGACATCTCCTCACCCGAAAAAGCGCACGCCAAAGGACGTATCCTCGCAGGCGACAATGCGGCGGTCGCGCAAAATGGTCCGCACGTAATACCAGTCGCCCACACAGCCCGACAAATGCAAGCCGGCCGCCAGGTAGCACAGCAGCGGATAGCCCGAAAACGCAAACCCCAGGGCAAGCGCCGCCGTCACAACAACCGTCGGCGCCAGGCAAACCGCCATGTACCGCCGGCGCGAATACACAACGCCCTCGGCGCAGGCATAGATCATCGCCGTCTCGCGATTCGCCCCAAAGGTCACCTTCGCGCCCGCAGGCGCCAGCAGCTTAAAAAACACACCGTGCACCAGCTCGTGCACGGCGAACGACGCCATTGAGATCGCAGCCAAGCCGACTATCCAGCCCACGACAGCCATCCAGCCGCCCGCGTCAGCCGCATCCAAGTCTGCAGGCCCACCCAGCAACATAAACACCGGCACCAAGCACACGGCAAACACGCCGACGACGACCATCCCCCACACGAAGCAAGCGTGCAGAAAATCCTCGTCCTCAAACGCATGTATGTTGGAAATCTCATTCATAGCATCTTAGGATAGCGCCCCTGCCACGTACCCGTCCGCATGTGCGATAATGTCGAACGATATGCACGAATTGACCACCGCACCGCCGAGCCCCACGCCCGGCTGCGCTCTCACCATATGCGAAGGAGTCCCATGGCATCCAAATACTCCATGAACGACCGTCCCAGCTGGCCGCGCCGCGCCATCGTTACCGCCGGCGAGCCCTACGGCAACAAGGGCCTGCACTTTGGCCACGTCGGCGGCGTCTTTGTCCCGGCCGACTTCTTCGCCCGCTTCCTGCGCGACCGCCTGGGCCGCGAGAACGTCATCTTCACCTCGGGCACCGACTGCTACGGCTCGCCCATCATGGAGAGCTACCGCAAGCTCAAGGAGAACGAGGGCTACGACAAGTCCATCGGCGAGTACGTCGAGTCCAACCACTCCCGCCAGGCCGCGACCCTCAACAACTACAACATCAGCTGCGACATCTACGGCGGCTCGGGCCTTGAGCCAGCGGCCCAGATCCACAACGAGGTGACCGCCGAGATTATCGAGCGCCTGCACGAGCAGGGCACTATCTCAAAGCGCTCCACGCTGCAGTTCTACGACGCCAAGGCCGGCACGTTCCTCAACGGTCGCCAGGTGATCGGCCGCTGCCCCATCCAAGGTTGCAAGTCCGAGAAGGCCTATGCCGACGAGTGCGACCTGGGTCACCAGTTTGAGCCCGAGGAGCTCATCGCACCCAAGAGCCAGCTCACCGGCGAGGTGCCCGAGCTGCGCCCGGTCGACAACCTCTACTTTGACCTGCCGGCCTACCTCGACTTTATGAAGACCTACACCGCCAAGCTCGCCAAGAACCCGCAGGTTCGTTCCGTGGTCTCCAAGACCATGGAGGAGTGGCTGCTGCCGGCTCAGCTCTACATCCAGAACAAGTTCCGCGAGGCCTTCGATGCCGTCGAAGATCAGCTTCCCGAGCACACCGTCCTGGAGCCCGAGGGCAACAAGAGCAGCTTTACCGTCACCTTCCCCAGCTGGAAGGAGCGCGACGATGCCCACGCGGTGCTCGCCAACGGCGGCGTGCGTTTCCGCAGCGGCAAGGCGCTCGTGCCCTTCCGCATCACCGGCAACATCGACTGGGGCGTTCCGGTGCCCGAGGTCGATGGCGTCTCCGACGTCACCTGCTGGTGCTGGCCCGAGAGCCTGTGGGCGCCCATCAGCTATACGCGTACCGTGCTCGCACGCGATGCCAAGGCCGCCGGCGTGACCGAGGGCGTCGCCGCCCAGGATGCCGCCCTCATGGGCGAGCCCGCCGCCGATTCCACGCAGGTACCCGCTCCCACCTACCAGCACAGCTCGCTCGACTGGCGCGACTGGTGGTGCTCTGACGACGCTCAGATCTACCAGTTCATCGGTCAGGACAACATCTATTTCTACTGCATCGCTCAGACCGCCATGTGGGAGGCCCTGGGTTGGGACCTTACGCAGAGCACCGTCAGCGCCTGCTATCACCTGCTCTACATGGGCAAAAAAGCCAGCTCGTCCTCGCAGACGCCTCCCCCGCCGGCAGACGACCTGCTCAACCACTACACCTGCGAGCAGATGCGCGCGCACTGGCTGTCGCTCGGCCTGTCCGAAAAGCCGGTGAGCTTTAGCCCCAAGGCATACGACACGCGCGTGACCGGCAAGGACAAGGACGGCAACGAGGTACGCGCCTGCGACGACAAGCGCGTCATCGATCCGGCCCTTAAGGAGAGCGCCCTTTTGACCGGCGTCTTCAACCGCCTGGCCCGCAGCTGCTTCTACGGCGTCGCCGTCAAGGAAGGCGACGAGAGCCCCTATCGCAACGGTTGCATTCCCGCCGGCGCCGCCTCGGCCGCCGTGGTGGAGGCCGCCGAGCAGGCAGCCCTCGCCTTTGAGCAGGCCATGTACAAGTTCGAGACGCACCGAGCGCTCGCCGTGTGCGACGACTACCTGCGCGCCGCCAACAAGCGCTGGAGCGACGCCTCCAAGGCCGCCAACAAGCTCGAGGGCGAGCCAGCCAACGCCGCCATGACGCAGGCCCTCGTCGACGCCTTTACCGAGCTGCGCGTAGCGACCGTCCTGATGCACGGTATTGTGCCGACCGGCTGCGAGCTCATCTGCGAGTACTTCGACGTCGATCCGGTCGCCTTCTTTAGCTGGGATAACATCTTTGCCTCCACGGACGAGTTTGTGGAGAGCCTGGGCGAGAAGCCCGGCGAGCACCGCGTGAAGCCGCTGCCCCCGCGCTTCGACTTCTTCAGCAAGCACGAGAGCCAGTACTAAAACAACACTCGACATGTAATGGAATGGGAAGGGAAGACGGATGTCCAAGCCGCGTCGTCGTAAGCAGAAAAAGCAGGTCAAGGCCGAGCTCAAGCTCAGGCAGTTTGCTGCTACCGAGCTTTCCGACCAGCTTGCCGCCCTTCCCTGCGCCGCCGACCTGCCGCGCTTTATGGTCGACACGGTCGCAGGCGCCTATGCACCCGCCGATGCCGAGCTCATGATCGAGGGTTTTGGCGCCGCGGCCACACGCCCAGTCACACTGCGCGCCAACACGCTCAAGGCGACCGCCGAGGACATCGCCGCCGCACTCGACGAGGCCGGCATCGCCCACCAAACCGTTGCCTGGTACCCGGACGCTTTCATCCTGTCCGAGGCCCAGGTTTCCGACCTGTGGGACCTCGACATCTACCGCGACGGCAAGATTTACTTGCAGAGCCTGTCGTCCATGATGCCACCGTTGGTCCTGGGCGCTCAAGCCGGCGAGGACATCCTGGACATGTGCGCGGCCCCCGGTGGCAAGACGACGCAGGTCGCCGCCCTCACCCAGGGCCAGGCACACCTCACGGCCTGCGAGATGAGCATTCCCCGCGCCGAGAAGCTCGAAGCCAACCTCCACCGCCAGGGCGCCAAAAACGTGCCCGTCATGCGTATCGACGCACGCGAGCTCGACGAGTTCTTCCGCTTTGACCGCATCCTGCTCGACGCCCCCTGCACCGGCACGGGCACCGTCATCAGCGGCAACGAGAAAAGCCTGCGCGGCCTGACCGAGCAACTGCTTGGCAAGTGCGCCCGCTCGCAGCGCGCGCTTCTGGACCGCGCCATGGGCGCTCTCAAGCCGGGTGGCTCGCTCGTCTATTCCACCTGTTCGATCATGCCGCAGGAAAACGAGGACGCCCTGCAAGAGGCCCTCGACAAGCATATGGACTGCGAGCTCATTCCCCTCGACGGCACGCCGAGTGAAAGCGAAGCACGCCGCGCCCAGGAAGCCAGTGAGGAGCCGCGCATCGAGTCCAACGCTCTCACCGAGGCCATCGCCGCCGGCCACGTCTCGTCCATCGCCAACGGTATGCCCGGCACGCTCACCATTCCGCCTAGCCGCGACTTTGAGGGCTTCTACATTGCCCTGATCCGAAAACGCAGCTAGCGCACGGATCCAAAACTCAACAAGCTATTTCTGTGCGCGTTTGCCCTGCTGGTCGCGATGCTGTTTAAGCATCGCACGCTCCTTGCGCTCGGCCCTTTTGCCCTTAATGGCCGTGACCACAAAGTAGATGACCGCGGCGGCAACGATTGCGCCCACACACAGGCCAATCGAGCCAAACATTGCTGTGAATTCCATTCCGCGTCACCTCTCTTTTAAACGGGACATTCAAGATAGCACCTCAATACCCGCCACCACAGCTCCTTCACGTTCGCCGGCCCTTCGGTCTAACGGATGGCGCGGCGGGGAAAAATCAACTCGTCAAACGATTTAGCATTCGCAATTCCGGCTGCATAGCGCCGGCCGTTATCACATAGAATCGAGCCTCCATGGATACCCTCAACGATCTAAATGAGCGCGTCGACGCCTTCGTCGGCACCAGCTCCTTCGACACGCCTGCCGCGGCAAACGACCAAGCTCCCATCGATGTGCCCGCCGAGGTTCACGAGGACATCGTCGCCTCGGTCGATTTCTCCGAGGTCGAGCTCGCAGACGAGTTCACCGAGCCCCAGGTAGCCGTGACCCCCAACGGACTGCTCCCCATGGAGCCACTGCCCATCGACGGACGTTTGCGCAAGGCGGCCCTTCGCATGCCCGACGAGATCGAGGAGGCCAGCGGCTTTACGCTCTTCGGCCGCCGCATCAAGTCGCTCATTTACACCACCGATGTCGCGGTTATCCGCAACTCCAACGCCGATGCCGTCTTTGCCGTTTACCCCTTCACGCCGCAGCCGGCCATTACGCAGGCACTGTTGACCGTCGCCGAGTGCCCGGTCTTTGTAGGCGTGGGCGGCGGAACTACGACCGGTAAGCGCTCCGTGCAGATGGCAGCCGTCTCCGAGATGCAGGGCGCGGCGGGCTGCGTGGTCAACTCCCCCGCCACCGCCGGGATGGTCGAGCACATCACCAACATCGCCGACATCCCTGTCATCGCCACGGTCGTACGTTGCGACGACGATGCGCATGCCAAGGTGCGCGCCGGAGCCAAGATTCTCAACATCGCGGCCGGCAAAAACACACCGCAGGTCCTACGCGAGCTGCGCGAGCACTATCCCAACCTGCCGCTCATCGCGCCGGGCGGCAAGACGCCCGAGAGCATCCGCGAAACCATCGCCGCCGGCGCCAACGCCATCATCTGGACGCCGCCTTCGGCCCAGCAGCTACAGGCCGACATGATGCAACGCTATCGCAAGATGAAGGAAGACGCCACACCTGTCATCTCGCGCGACGATGTGCCCATTATCGACCAGGTCGCCGCCGCCGAGGTCAGCCAGGTCGAGAACATGAATCCCGACGTGCCGATTCCCGACGAGGTTATCGAACGCGTCGCTTCGATCCACGATCATATCGAGGAGCGTCGCGCCAACCGTGGACTCAAGCCCTCGCTGCACGGCTTCTTCTTCCGCGGCAAGAAACGCTAACCGCAACAGCAAGGCCCGCCCCACAAACGTGAGACGGGCCGTTTTCGTTTGAGCAATCATGCAGCAACGTGATGGGGCGAATTAATCCACGCGCTTGTCGCCCATAAAGAAGAGCGCCACCGTACCAGGCCCGGTGTGCGAACCGATCAGAGCACCGATATTGTTGATCTCAATCTTGCCTTTGAGCTGCGGAACCTGTTCCTCAATCAGCGCCGCAACGGCCTCGGCATCCTCGCGGCACGCCGAATGGGACAAGACGCACTTACCCGAATAATCCGCACCGTCCTGCATGTGTGCCATCATGGTCTTAGCCATCTCGGAAATCGCGCGCTTCTTGGTGCGGATCTTCTCACGTGGCGACAGCCCACCTTCGCAATCTACCGTCATAAGTGGGCAAATCTTAAGCGCCGTGCCGATGATCGCGCTCGCGGCCGAAATGCGACCGCCACGCAGGTAGCTCGACAGATCGGTCGAGAAGAACCAGTGGTGCAGGTTGAGTTTATGCTCCTCAATCCAAGCGGCCGTCTCATCGAGCGAAGCGCCGCTATCGCGAACGTCGGCGGCATATTCCAGCAATAGGCCAAAGCCCGAAGACGCCCCCAGTGAATCGATGACACGCACCTTGCCGCCCTGGGGATAGCGATCCGCGAGCATCTGTGCCGCAACGCAAGCCGAACCATACGTACCCGAAATACCCGACGACAACGTCAGGTGCAGCACGTCTTTACCCTCGGTAACAAACGGCTCCCAAAACTCCTCGTACTCACCCACGCTCACCTGAGACGTCTTGGGCATGGCGCCCGCGGCAATCTGGGCAAAAAACTTGTCCGGCGTAATCGACTGATACAGATCGTCCGTATAGACAACATCGTCGATCTCGTAATGAAAACACACGACAGGGATATTGCGCGACGCAAAGAACTCACGGGTTCGGTCGGCGGCGGATTCACAGGTCAGGACAAAATCACTCATATGAGGCTCCTTACTCATTGTTGCGCAAATTATCGCACAGTGAGCCTACATGCGGTACATATGTCCACTATTTACCAAATCGAACCAAAAATAGTGAACATCTTTACCACCATCGTCTCCACCGGCCCCACGCATAAATATCTGAGAAAACACCCTCTGTCGTCTCCACCCAACCAACACATCTACCTTCACTAAATCGATTTACCAAACCATTCAGCCGACAATTCAGCCGCTGGCGCAAAATCGAAACAAAAGCGGCGCATACTGATAAACGTTTGACGCTGTTTATCAGTTTTACCAGCCCCATCGGAAGGTGTTTCATGGTCACATTCGATCGCAACCCGCAAGACTTTAAGTATCTGCGCCTGCTGTCGAGACAATTTCCTACCGAGCAATCCGCGTTTACCGAGATCATCAATCTCTCGGCCATTCTCAACCTGCCCAAAGGCACCGAGCATTTTATGAGCGACGTGCACGGCGAGTACGAAGCCTTTATGCACATCCTCAACAACTGCTCGGGTGTCGTGCGCGAACATGTCGACGAGATCTTTGGCGACACGCTCTCCTTTGACGAAAAGGGCGAGCTGTGCACGCTCATCTACTACCCGCGCGAGAAGATCGAGCTGGTCCGCAGCCGGCGCGAGGACTCCCCCACCTGGTACAAGACAATGCTCGACCAGCTCATCATGGTTGCCCGCTCGCTTTCGAGCCGCTATACGCGCTCCAAAGTGCGTAAGGCCATCCCGCGCGATTACGCCTACATCATCGACGAGCTGCTGCACACGCATCCGGACGAGAACAACTATCGTGTGCGTTATCACGAGCGCATCGTGGAGTCCATCCTAGAGACCGCAAGCGCCGACGACTTTATCGAGTCGCTCGCCTCGCTCATCAAGCGCCTCGCCGTCGACCACCTGCACCTGGTGGGCGATATCTTCGACCGTGGCGGCGGCGCTGCCAAGATTATGGACCGCCTGCTCACCTATCATTCGCTCGACATTCAGTGGGGCAACCACGATCTGCTGTGGATGGGCGCCGCCGCCGGTGAGCCCGCCTGCATCGCCACGGTGCTGCGCAACAACCTGCGCTACGACAATTACGAGATCCTTGAGAACGACTACGGCATCTCGCTGCGCGAGCTTGTCGCCTTTGCCGATGCCACCTATACCGCCGGTGAGCCCATCAGCCCGCTGATTAAAGCCATCAACGTCCTGCTCTTTAAGCTCGAGGGCCAGATTATCCAGCGCCACCCCGAATTCGACATGACCAACCGCCTGCTGCTCGACAAGATCGACCACGACACCGGCACGGTCACGCTCGCCGACGGCAGCGTGTGGCCGCTCACGACCAACGACTTCCCCACCGTCGACCCGACGGACCCCTACACGCTCACGCCCCAGGAGCAACACATCATCGACAAGCTCGTGTCCGAGTTTGTCACCGCCGATCACCTGCATCGCCATATCGATTTCCTCTACACCCACGGCTCGATGTACAAGGTCACCAACGGCAATCTGCTGTTCCATGGCTGCGTGCCGCTCAACGAAGACGGCACCTTTAGCAGCATGAACTGCCTGGGTGCCTGGCACGCCGGCCGCGATTATCTCGATTTTTGCGACCGCATCGCCCGCCGCGCCTGGCGCGTGGGCGACCGCGACGCCCTCGACTGGATGTGGTACCTGTGGATCGGCTTTAACTCACCCGCCAGCGGACGCCTGGTGCGCACCTTTGAGCGCGCCTATATCGCCGATAAGAGCACCTGGGTCGAGCCGATGGACCCGTACTTTACGCTTACCAAGTCGCCCTCGGTCTGCGATGACATCATGCGCGAGTTTGGCGTCGCGCCCATGGCATGCTCGCCGACCGGCCACATCATCAACGGCCACACGCCCGTTAAAACCACCAAGGGCGAACAGCCCATCCGCGCCGAGGGCAAGCTGCTGGTCATCGATGGCGGCTTTTGCCGCGCTTACCATCCCAAGACGGGTATCGCCGGCTATACGCTCATCTCGAGCTCGCGCGGCTGCCGCCTCAAGTCGCACCGGGCCTTTACGACGGTTGCCGAGGCACTCACGCGCAACGTGGACATCGAAAGCGAGACCAACCGTTTTGACCAAGCAGACCGTCGCCGCATGGTGAGCGACACCGATACTGGCGCCAAGATCCGCAGCCAGATCCAGGACCTGCGCCAGCTGCTCGATGCATATAGAAACGGTGCTATCGAGGAGCGCGCCTAGCACCACCCGCGGGGATTGGCTAAACTTGCTGAGTTTGTCATCCCCGCGGCGCTTCGGCGCCAGCTTAAGGCAGGTACCATGCAAAAGCTCCTTGCGCAGATCATGAAATTTGGCGTCGTCGGTGTCATTGCCACGGTTATCGACTTTGGCATTATGAATCTGCTCCACTACGGTCTGGGCCTCAACATCCTAATCGCCAACACCAGCGGCTTTATCATCTCACTCATCTTTAACTACCTCGCAAGCATGAAGTACGTGTTTGCGCACAAGGAAGGCATGAGCCGCCGCCGCGAGTTCATCATCTTCGTCGTGCTGTCCGTGATCGGTTTGGTGCTCAACGACGGCATCGTGCTGGCGTTCAACGCCGGCCTGGGACTCGAGGCCAATATCGCCAAGATCTGCGCCACCGCGCTTGTCATGGTCTACAACTTTGTGACCAGAAAGATCTTCCTGGAGGGCGACGAGACAAAATAGCTCGAAACCCCTGCAGCATTACGGCGCCCACGGACGACGCGCACTCAGCGCAGTATCGTCCGTGGGTGTCGCTCGTTTACGGGCAAATTTTCAACGTTTGCGGATTAGCTCTTGAAAATTTGGCGAGTTCATATAGTTCTTGGCAAAGACCTTACGTTTCCCTTGTAAAAGCTCTAAAGTATCCTCTGCTCGATTCATCAACGCATTGGATGTGATTACGTGCGCAAGGCGCTGGCACAACCTCATACCAAGCAGTTCCTCAAGTTTGCTGTCGTGGGTCTTATCTCCTTTGGCATCGACTGGGGCATGCTCATTGCGCTCGTCGAGCTGTTCCACCTCGACTTTTTGATGAGCACCACGGTTTCGTTTATCACGTCCGTCGTGGTCAACTACTGGCTCAGCATGAAGTACGTGTTCGACCACCGCGAAGGCATGAGCCGCAAGCGCGAGTTCACGATCTTCACCATCCTGTCGGTGATCGGCCTGGGCCTCAACGACCTGTACATGTTTGTGGGCGTCACGTTTTTGAGCATCGGCTACCAGGCCATGAAGGCCATCGCCACGTTCCTCGTCACCTGGTACAACTACTTCAGCCGCCGCTTCTTCCTCGAGGGCGCACGGTCGTAGTCGATTCACTATTTGCTTGAATGTATAACCGGTTGGAATTCCCGTTCCAACCGGTTTTTTTTGTTTGCAGAGAGACCCGGCGACCCAGTCCCATTCGCATGAAAAACGGGCGGTCCGGATGTTGGTCCGAACCGCCCGTCTGGCGCGCTATGTCGAGGCCTCTAGCCCGTTACGTAATACCAAACAACGTTGTCGCCATTGGAGAGAACGTAGTTACTGCAGGCCGTCATGGGCGTTGTGCCGTTGACGGAGTACATCCAGCCGCTCGTGCCGCCGTACTGTTTCTCGGCCAAACCACCAATCGCGGAGACATACGTACCGTACGACGAGCCATGTGCGTTGACAGAAAGGCCCAGCGCGCACAGGGCATCGTAGACGGTAGCGCCTTCGTTAAAGGTAAAGGTGCCACCAGAGGACACAGGATTGCCCACAGAGCTCGATGTGACCGAAACCGTCACCGTTACGTAGCCAGGCTGCTGCGAGCCGCTCTGATTGCCAGCAGAGGCGCTGCCACTGTTGGATGCAGACTCACCGCCGGACGCCGAGCCGCCGCCCGAAGACGAGCCGTTAGAAGCGTTCGATCCGCCAGCGGATCCGGAGCCCTGTCCGGCAGACGCGTTGTTGGACTTCTTGCCGCCCTTGCCTTCGGACTTCTTCTCCTTCGAGTCCTTGTCAGACTTCTTGTCCGAAGATTCAGACTTGTCCTTGGAATCAGATTCATCCGAGTCCTTCGACCCGTCCTTCGCATTGTCCGAAGATTTGGAGTCCTTGGGCGCAGCCTTGCCCGAAGCGGTAGTCGAGCCGGAAACCGACGCATCCTTGGCAACGACGCTCTCCCCTGTCACAGCCCGCGCAATCCAATCGATGGACCATGCACCGCTGGTAGAGGGATGGACAAAACCTAACGAGACGATGATGAGTGCGATACAGACGGCCGTCAGGGCACCAACAAGCGCCTTGCGCCGAGGGGCGGACGCCGCCGAAGCGGAGCCCTTTTGCTTTGCATCGTCGAGCTGAATGAACGACGAGTCGGGTTGCTTGGAGTCGGCGTCCTGAGGCTTATTGGACACGGCCCCCACCTACCGACGCTTGGTAAACACGAACACGCCGATGACAGCAAGCCCGATCACGCCGGCCGCAACACCAACGATGGCAAGCGGATTGAAGCCAGACTGCTGCACAGGAGCCTCAGCGGACTTCTTAGCGGTAGTCGCGGCAACAGCACCCGTATCGGACTTGGAATCGGACTTCTTGTCGGACTTGCTGTCCTTCTTGTCAGACTTCTTCTCGTCCTTCTTATCGGACTTATCGGAGTCCTTCTTATTGGACTTGTTGTCCTTGGTCTCGGTCTTGGTCGACACCGTCGTCTTGGTCGTCGGCTTATGACCCGGGGCGACAGCGCCGCCCTTCGAGCCGGAGCCGGAACCCGTGCCAGTGCCAGCGCCAGTGCCGGAACCAGTACCGGTACCAGAACCGCCGCCGCCATTCGAACCAGCGCCGCCATTACCGCCAGGGTTAACGGCATTCTTGGTCCACTTGGCATACAGCGTCAGATCGGCCGTCACCGGCGTGCTAAAGTCATACGCCTGCGTGCAAGCCTCATCGGTATACCAACCGCCGAAAGCGTAGCCATCGCGCGTCGGATCGGCCGGCTTGACCAGCTTGCCATCGGCCGTAGCAACAAACTTAGTGTCGCAAGCAGACCCGCCGTTGGAGTTAAAGGCAACCGTCCAAGACTCGACAGCTCCAAGTTTAAACAGCGTGCCCGAATCATTAATGTAGTAGAGATTGCCAAAAGCATCGGCAATGACCGGAGAGTCACAGTACTGGTAATGGCCAGCCGCATCATAAATCTGCGTCGCCTCTGCATCGCCGAGCGTATAGCGATACACGCCACCACCAGCAGAGTAGTTGACGTAATCCTTGCTATCCGCGCTGTTAACGGTGAAGTACACATAGGTCTTGCCGCCCTGAACACTCACCAGCGGAGTAGCAGCAATACCGTTGAGGCCAGCCGGCAGCGCCTTGCCGTCGGCAGCAGCGACCATCGTGGTCTTACCCGTCTTCAGGTTATAGAGAACCAGAGCAGAGCCCGTAGCCGTCTGTCCGCCGACAATCAGATTGTCACCAGACACCGCAGGGGCGCTCAGATTATTCGTAAGGCCCAGATCAACCGTCTTCTGTTCACTCAGCACGCCCTTCGCCGAAAGCGAAATCACATGGAGCTTTCCGTCGTGCGTCATCTGATAGAAGGTCGAACCATTGGACGAATCGGCAATGCAATCGGCATTTGCGACAGCGCCGAGCTTCATGGTCGAAACGACATCGCCCGTCGTCTTATCAATGCACTTAAGCGTACCCGCGCTCGTAGGAACGATGGCATACTTATCCGTCAAAGCCGCACCAGTCCAGTAATAGCCCTCGGCAGGGTCGATGTTCTGCCAAGAAACTTCGCCCGTGGCAATCTTAATGCGCACAAAGGAGCCGTTGCCGTAGGTCGCGTTGTAATTCTCGTCATACGAAATATCGACCGAGCCTACATAGACGTACTCGCCGTCCGAAACGACGGTGCAGGAGCTCTGCGTCAAGTCCGTCAAACCAGGCGTCAGCCACTTGCAGATCAGCTTGTCTGCAGTAATCGCCTGGACCGCACCGCCGTTGAGCGGAACGATGATAAGGCCATTGGTATAGATCGGACGAGAGGTATAGCTCACCTTGGAGGCAAGCGGCGCAGAGGCAACCTTTTTGCCCGTGGACGAATCGATCTTAATGAGCTCGTTCTCGGTCGCGATGTACACAAAGCCGTTAGCAATGACAGGCTCGCTGCAGTTGGCATACTGCTGACCAGACTCGGCCTTCCAATCGAAGGCCCACTTAAGACCGGCGGCCTGCGCAGGCGTCTTGGCATCCGTTACGGTCGAACCGTTGCCACTGTTGCCGTAGCCGGCCCACTCGGCATCCCAATCAGGAGTCGTCGCGCTCGGATCCACGACAATCTTGTCGGGATCGGGCATGGGCGAATTATCGGTGGTGTAGGCAAGCGTGACCTTATCGCCGCTCTTGAGCGTAATCTGATTGGCGCAGAGTAAGGAGGACTCTCCGTTGATATACAGATGCCAATATTTATTGGTCGCAGCATCCCAACCATACGGCTTGTGATCGAACGGCGAAGTAATGGAATTCAGGAACCAGTACTCACCACTCTGGGAGCCGTTGTACGCAACGCCCTTGGCCTTCAGAACTGCCTCAATAAGGTTCTGGGCCGTGGAGCCTTCGGGCAGAGAAACATTGCTTGCCGTGCCCCAACGCGTATTGTTCCCGTTGACATCGGGACCGATAACATCGGCGGATCCAAGCACCTGACCGGGGAGGGCATCGGCGTCAGCACCATACATAAAGGTGACGGCGTCACCCTCCTGGAGCTTGTAGACACCGGCGCCAACGTCGGCGAACTTGCCATTTACGTAGAAGCGCCAATAGCTATTGGTCGCAGCATCATAGCCACAATAGGACTTACCATCGAAGGGCGAATAAATGCCGTTGAGGAACCAGCCCCAAGACGATTCGCCAGCATCGAGAGTAAGGCCGACCTGCTCAAGGAGATCCTTGGCAGTGGAGCCTGCCTTGAGACTCGTCTGACCCGTCGAAGCCCAAACCTGCTGCTTGCCGTCCTTGTCCTTACCGAGAACCTGAACAGAAGCATGGACAGAATCGGACGGCAACTGGTCGCCCCAGCCACCGTAGAACCACGTGACGGTATCGCCGGCATGGATGGTGACATTGTCCGCCGTATAGTCACTCGACTTGCCGTTGATGAACAGCTGCCAATAGGTCGAATAATCTTGGGGCGTACCCAGCTCAACACCGTTGTACTTAAGGCTCAGAATGAAGGAGCCAGCAGCAACGGCGTCGATGTCATTCGCCTCAAGCGCGACCTTCGTAAGGTCAAGTGCGCTCGAACCGGACGTCACCACATACTGCGCGTTATCGACCCAAGTCTGAGTCTTGCCCTGGGCATCGCGACCAATGACGGTCACATTTGCGGCAACCTGATCCTTAACGACAGGGGATGCGCTACCACCCGTAAAGGCAAACTCAATCTTCTGCCCCGGGGCGAGCTTAACGCTGCTCGCGCCAACCGAGGAAGACGCGCCGTCGACGAACAGCTGCCAGAAGGCATTAGTCGTCGGATCGTAGGCAAGCGTGCGGCCATCTGTCGGGGACGTGATGCTTTTGAGGTAGAAGCCGTATGCCGTGTTCGGTTCGTAATCCGCTTTAAAGCCCGTCTTCTGCTGCAGCTTAACGAAGGCATCCGCAGCCGTCGCGCCCTCGTCGAGCTTGAGCTGCGTAGGTGCCACCCAGGTCTGAGCCTTGCCGTCGGCATCGGTGCCGATAATCGAGAACGAGACCTCGACTTGCTTCTTGGCGACATCGCCGGTTTCTGTCGGGTTCTCTGTCTGAACGGCAGCCGCGGCGGCAGATCCTGCTTGGCCAGCGGATGCCGCTGAAGACTGCTCGCTCGCGACAGGGCTCTCCCCCGTCGCCGAGCCTTCGTCGCCAGTTGCTGCCTTTGTTGCGGCGGCACTAGCTGCAGGCGCGCTCCCAGAATCCGAAACCTCGGCGCCGCTCTGCTCAGCGGCACCGCCCGCAAGCGCTGCGTCCTCGCCCGGCGTCGTAGCCTGAGCCACAGCCTCGGCAATGCCCTCGGCGCCCTCGGCCCACAGCTGAGCCGGCGTGGTGCCAAAGGCCATCGCGAAGGCCAGGAATG
Source organism: uncultured Collinsella sp. (assembly GCA_902496335.1). Lineage (GTDB taxonomy): Bacteria > Actinomycetota > Coriobacteriia > Coriobacteriales > Coriobacteriaceae > Collinsella. Next base: position 82,892 of record CABVAO010000002.1, on the reverse strand, counting down.
CCACCAGGCCGCGCTTGGCTACGCCGCGTGCAATCGCGCCACGGCGATGCAGCGAGGCGCGCTCGCGCTCGTCCTCAAACATATCCATTTGTCCCCCATTGTCTGTACTTGGAGCATTGCCCAGCGGCTGCCCCACGTCATCGCGCATGTTACGCTCGAGTTCCCCCATCGGGGTCCCCCTTCCCTCCAGAGCCCTATGCACACCGGCGGCATACGCCGCAGCCGCATGCAAGATGGGAGGCGATCCGACTTAACCTTAACGACTCGGGCGCGCCGTCCGATCTGCGACGCGAACATCCCGAGCCAAGAGGAATTACGGTTACTGGTACAGCCGGGGACTTGCACCCCGATTCCCCCAAACGCGCAGGAAAACCGCGCATTCGTGCGTCTCCGCACCACCATCTAGGCCATCGATTAAAACCGTCAATATGCTATCACGCAAAAGGGCCTCGCACGCAGGCGAAGCCCAAGGTAAAAGCTATTGTTTGCGATAGGAGAATGCGGTGACGGTCACAGCCTCTAGTGCTTGCCGCCGTGGCTGTTGAGCCAGATATTGCGACCCAGCATAAGCGCCAGCACCAGCGCGCTCACGTAGCCCATAAAGCCAATGACTGGGATACCAAACACAACCGGCTCGATGCGTGCATAGTACACCACCGACGAACCGATAAACAGACCGGCGATCACAATCGCCATCGACATGCGGTCGATGATTCCGCCCAGCTGTCGCAGCGCCTTATCGCTGCTCATGATCTGCGTGTTCACCTTAAGCTGGCCGCGCGTGAGCATACGCGAAGCCAAGCCCAGATACTCGGCCGCCTCGAGCGAGCCTTTTGCCGCGCGATAGCTGCTCGCGGCAAAGTCGCGGCTCATCTCGCGCATGCGGGCATAGATGCTCTTCTCGTTTTTGATATGAGCCTGAATGATCTGGATCATGTTGACGTTGGGCATGTACTCGGTCAGCAGACCCTCGAGCGTCACCATGCCGCGCGCGAACATCGTCACCACGCTCGGCAGCTCAACATCATTCTTACGCGCGAGGTTTAACAGCGAGGTCAAAAACTCGCCGATATCCAGATCCTTCAGGTCAAGGCCCGCAAAGTCAGCCACGATGAAGTCAAGATCGGACAAAAAGGCCGAATGATCGAGCTCAGCCGAGTCGCCACGCGTCACGGCGAAGCGCATGAGCGAATCCTTGAGCTTGGGCACGTCACCCTCGGCCACGGCGAAAATCATGTCCTTGACGATACCGCGATCGTGACTCGACATACGTCCGACCATGCCCAAGTCGATAAAGTAGACGATGCCGTCCTTGAGAATGATGTTTCCCGCATGCGGGTCGGCATGGAAAAAGCCGTCATCGAGCACCTGCGTCGAGTAGTCCTCGACGATTGCGGCACCGATCTTTTCCAAGTCATAACCCTCGGCCACCAAGCGTTCAGGATCGGCGATCGAAATGCCGTCGACGTAGTCCATAACCACCACGTGCTCGGTACACAGGTCCAGATAGGATTTAGGGCACGTCACGCCATGAACGCTCTTATGGAACTCGTAGAAGTCGTTGAGGTTTTTTGCCTCGGCCAAAAAGTTGGTCTCCTCGCGAAACGAGGTCCACAGCTCCTCGACTACGCCGTGCAGGTCCACAAACTGATCGGTGTTGACGAACTTGGAAACGATGCGTACCACCGAGCGGATGATATCGATGTCCTGTGCCATAACCTGCTGCGCACCGGGACGCTGCACCTTGACGGCCACGTCCTCGCCCGTCACCAGACGAGCGCGGTGCACCTGCGCGAGCGACGCGCTACCGAGCGGGTTGGGGTCGATCGCATCGAACATCTCCCCCAGGCGCAGGCCGTATTCTTCTTCCAGACAGCTGAGTACGACCTCGTACGGCACCGGCTCCACGTCGGAGCGCAGACGACGCAGCTCGTCGCAAAAGCGCTGCGGCAGAATCTCGGACCGGTTGGCCAGAATCTGCCCCATCTTAACGAACATGGGGCCGAGTTCCTCGAGCAGGCGGCGCAAACGAACCGGCGTGAGGTTATCCCACACGCGGTACTTTTTGACCAGGCGAACAATCTGCCCGATGCGCTCGCGGCGACCCGCCGGCGTGAGCTGGTATTCCTCATCCGGCGCCATCGCGTCGGGCTCCTCGGGCACCATATCGACAGCGCGCGGCTTCTTGCGAGCGCCCGAGACGGCGGCGTCGACCTCATCGACAACCGCCGCCTCGTCACCCAAGGGATCTAGATTGTTGTAATCGGTGGTGGAATCTGCCATCTGCGCTGCTACTCGGCCTCTTCGGTATCCTTCGCATCGTCGGGCTCAACGGACTCGACGGGCACCGAGGTCACGTTGTCCTCGACCGAATCGACGATGTCGCGCACATGGGCCAGGAAGGCCGTGCGCTCGGGGGCGGTCATAACGCGGACGCGGGCAAGGATGAGCTCGTCGAGCACGCGCTGGGCCGCGGTCTCGCCCTGCATGCCCAAGCGCTCGGTCAGATCGGAGATGGTACCGCCGGCCTGCTCGAACATGTCGGACACGCTGCGGGCGATATCGGGGGTGGCGGTGTCCTTGCGGACCTGCTCGCCCTTGGTGTTAAGGTCGTCGAGGACCTTCTTGCCGCCTTCGACAGCAACGGCGGCAGCGCCAAAGCCCACGTTAATGGCGCCGTTAACAAACTGATCGAGTTTCATAACCATGGTTGTCTCCAATCACAAACAACTGCATTGGCGTTCTTGTACCCAAGATTGAGCGAAAGCGACAAAGCGTTTTAGCGCTATTCGATCGACGGGAAACCCTTACCTCACGTTGTCGTTCATCGCAAAAGAGTTCTTCATGGCGCAGCTCGTGGTGTAGAGCACCTTGCCCAGTAGAGCATCGGTCTCTACGCGAACACGCTCGGCAAACTCCTCGTTGGCGCGTGCAAGTTCGGCAGGCACCTCGGCCTCGGGCAGGACGGCTACGGCAGCATCAACGTCATGGATCTGCTTGTGGCCCATGCCACCGACCTTCTCCTGATAGTCCTCCACAGCGCGGCCGCACTCATGGAAGCGGACGTCGGCCAGGGCGCCGATCAGACGGTTGGCCCAGTAGAAGTTTTCGGACGTCACGCGAGCCTGCGTGTCGGCATAGTATTCGGGCATGGTCTCGACGTTGGCGTACAGCGGGACCAGCGCGTTAAACGAGTTGGAGCCAAAGGCCATCCACTGCACGGCGCGATACGCCGGCTGCGCATAGGGGCGCAGCTGCAACACGGCGAGCTGGCTGTTGCGGTTGATGCCGATGGGGCGATAGGCGCCGCGCGTGGCGGGCGTGCCCTTACTGCCGTAGCAGTCGTACTCCGTGCCCTGGTAGTGGCTCGAGAGTACGTACTTAATGTCCTCGATGGTCACCTTGCGCTCGGGCACACGGCTCCAGGGGATGTCGTCGCTCTCGGGCGTGTAGTCGGCGTCGGGGCCGTCCCACACATCGCTGGGGTTGAGGCAGCGCTGCATGTACCAGGCGCGCGGCGTGTTGTAGACGTGGTCGCTGTCGCTGTGTGAGCCAAAGGCCTCGCGCGGGTTAAAGACCGCAACCGGACCGTCACCATCGACGCCCAGCGTCAGGTCCAGATGCCACTCGGCCATCCAGGAGCGCAGGTCGGCGGAGCACATGTGGTCGGCCTGGTCGCCCTCGGCGTCATCCAGGTCAAAGCTGTCGATACCCAATTGGTTGGGCATGGTCACATAGGCGTCATCGGGCACACGCTTGGCAATCCAATGATGGCCGCCGATGGTCTCGAGCCACCAGATCTCGTCCACATCACTAAAGGCGATGCCGTTGTTCTCATAGGTGCCGTAGCGCTCGAGCAGGTCGCCCAGGATACGCACGCCGTCGCGGGCGGACTTGGCATACGGCAGCACCAGGGTCACCATGTCCTCCTCGCCCAAGCCACCGGACTGTGCCGGAACGTATCCGTCCTCGCCCTCGTTGCCCTTGGCGGGCACATAGTCCACGAGCGGATCGGCACCGCGGACGCGCTCGTTGGTGGTGAGTGTCTCGGTTGCGGACATGCCCACATTGAGCTCGTTGAAACCGGCCTCGGCCCAGATGCCGTGGCCCGGGACAACATCGGGGACGCTCGTGTAGCGCATGGGGTTATCGGGCAGTTCAACGGTCAGGTGACTCAGGACGCTCGTGTAGACGCGCGGCTGCTCGTCGGGATGCACCACGCGCATACGCTTGGGCTCAAACACCCCGTTGGACGAGTCCTCGTTACGCGCGACCAGGGTCGACCCGTCGTAGCTCGCGTTCTTACCGACCAGAATCGTTGTGCACGGCATGCGCATCCTCCTTGAGCGAAGAAATCAAACGGCAACAGTGTATCGCTTCGACGCAAAAAGGGCGAAACCGCAACCCTTCAGGACCCCTCGGGACCCCTGTGTGCAAAAATGCCTATTTCGATGCGCGCTCGGCCGCTTCGATCACGTGTTTGGCGAGAATCGCCGTTGTCACGGCGCCCACGCCGCCCGGCACGGGGGTGATGGCACCAACAACCGGCTCCACAGCATCAAAATCGACGTCCCCGACCAGCTTGCCAGCGTCCTCATCCCAGTTAATGCCCACATCAATGATCGTCTGGTCCTCGCGAACGGCATCCACGCCAATCGTACGCGCGCGTCCAACGGCGGCAACCACAATGTCGGCAGCACGGCACTCGGCAGCAAGGTCGCGCGTATGCGTATGGCACGTCGTCACGGTCGCATTGCGCGCCGTAAGCATGGCGGCAACAGGACGCCCGATCACCAGCGAACGCCCGGCCACAGCAACCTTAGCTCCATCCAGCTCAACACCGTAATGGTCCAGCAACGCTAACACTGCCTCGGCCGTGCAGGGAGCAAAACCCTCGCCGCGCCCCGAAAGCGTGGTAAGCAGCGAAGACGGCGTCATGGAGTCAACGTCCTTGGCGGGATCGAGCGCTGCGGCGACGGCGTTCTCGTCAAGGCCGGCGGGCAGCGGGCGGAACATCAGACAGCCATGAACAGCCGAATCAGTATTGATGTCCTCGATGGCCGCCAGCAGCTCGTCCTGCGAAACATCGGCAGGAAGCAAAACGCGGCGCGCCTCAATGCCAACCTTCTCGCAGCGCTTGAGAGCGCCGCGCTCGTAGGATAGGTCGTCCTCGCGCTCACCCACACGCACGATAGCCAACGTCGGAACAACGCCCCGCTCGCGCAGCGCTGCGCAGCGAGCGGCAAGCTCCTCAGTCAAAGCACGGGCAACGGGAGCACCCTTCAGCAGTTCAACCATAGCTATCCTCTCTTCCTTGCAGCGTCGGAGGCGCGGCGCGCCAGCGCATCGGCGCGCGGCAACCATGTGTCGAGCAACTCATCACACGCGGTCTCGAGCTCCTTAGCACGAACGCGATCCATCATAGACGTGGTGTTCGCAAAGAGCGTCAAGCTCGCGCCCTGCATAGCAGCACGGCAGAACACGGCGCCGCACGCCACATCGGACAGCAGCTGACGCGAACCCTTGTCGGCCATGTCCTCGAGCAGCGCCAGCGCACGCCCGCAGGCATCCATAATGCGATACGGCGGCATAGCGGCCACATGCAGAGCATCCTGAATCGCGGTCGCTCGAGCCGGATCGTCACGCGGAATACCGTACGCCGCGGACACCCGCCCGTAGGCACGAACGTCCTCGGCAACCAACTCGACAAGCTCCTGGGCCAGCTCATCCGCCTGGGCAAACGCACGCGTCAGGTCATCCGCACGATCAGCAAGCGCGGGATTGGTCGCACCGTAGCGGGCAACCATTCCGCACAGCGAGGCGCCCAGCGCGCCCACAAAGGCGCTCGCGCTGCCACCGCCGGGAACCGGCTCGCGCGCGGCAAGCGCCTCGGCAAACCCGCGGCAGGTCTTGTCCATCATCTCTTGGCTCATACGCACGCACCTTCAAGTCATATACATCGGTCGGGTGGCAACCACCGACCGACCGCATCGATCACATAATGGTGCTAAGTCTAGCCCATAAGTACTCAAGCGTCAGCGCACCTGGCCATCGCGGATTTCTATGGCACACGATAGACCATGCCAACGCAAACATGGGGCACATGGCTCAACTTTCGGGACTTCCGGACGTCACAAACTGGGACATATCTATAAACAAGGAACCTATTGGGGCAATGCCCGCGTACACGCGCCCCTTTAAAGCACTGGGCGCCCAACCCCGGTGAGGGCCGACAGCATCGGCTCTCCCCTCTTTTGGACCCGCGCATATTGCCACTTGTCGGCGCAATTCCAGCCCTCAGAATGGGACACATGGCCCACCCGAGCGAGCCGCTCGCGCGTACAGTAAAGGCAGGTAATCCATGGGCGGTTACAGATCGAGGAGGACACGACCATGAAAAAGAAGGCCTTTGCGATTCTCACCCTCTGCATCAGTCTCTTTGCCGCAGTTGCCTTGGTGGGTTGCGGTGGCAGCGACGGCGCTACCGGCAGCAGTGGTGGCGGTGGAGCGGAAAAGCCAGCCATGGATATGAGGACTGACTTCATTTGGTTTAAAGTCGAGGTGCCCGAGGGCGTCGAAATCACGGACGTCGCAGGCGATACCGCCGACAGGGCCCAGTTTAAGTTCACCGAGAGCGAGCATGCCAGCGACCGCTTCATCCCCGTCTTCGATCCTGACAAGAACGCCGATGAACTGTTCGACTACGAGGCAAAGTGGAAGGCCAACTCCGGATGGACCGAGAGCGATCCCGTTAAGTACAACGGCAAGACCTGGCGCAGCGCCTACTTTACGCACTCGGGCGGCGTGACGACCGAGTACTTCACCGACGTTGACGGCGGCAGCGTGTACGTGCGCATCGACAACGTCGAGGAACACAAGGACGCCGTCGAGACCATGATGAAGTCTCTGGAGTTTGCCGACGACATCGCCGAGGCCAAGACCGAGGCCATGGACGTCAAGCTCGACGATATCGAGATCAAGCGCTAAGCGACTGGCGAGCGCAACGGAAAACACGGTCGCAGTGCAAACAAGCGACGGTACCCCAGCGCTTCGTACCCAGGGAGGGCCGGTAAACCGACCCTCCCTTTCTTATGCCTGTAGCCGACGAACGCGAGGATGCCGGACGTCGGAACCGCCCCAAATGTGGCAACAGTACGAAAACGACAAACGCCCCAACACGTCCGCCCGCCGATTTATTGTGCCGCGCAGACAATTAAACCAGCATCTTTAAACATCTGAGCAGTATAGTGACCAAAACTATCGCATAACCGCACTCTGCGAATGGAGAAGTTATGACCGAACATCACGCCATCAGCCGCCGAGCATTTACGTTGGGCCTTGGACTCGCGGCGTTGTCGCCACTTGCAAGCCTGCCCGAAACCGCCATGCTGGGCATTAGCCCGCGGGCAGCCTTTGCGGACGGCACGGCCGGGCCAGCAGTCAGCCTCGACAATTTCGTCATTCGCCTTCGCCCCGCGGGCTATTTTCGTACCGCAAGCGTTAACGAAGACGGCAACGTCATCGGCAACGTCTGCCATCTGTTTAATGACGGCACGTCCAGCAAGCTCATCCTTGAGAACGTAACGACCAAGAATGACGATACAAACTGGTATGCTATCCGCACCTTGCTCAATTTCGAAGAGCATAAAAGACGGGCTACAGCATTTGGTCGGTCGATGGCGACTCGGACAAAGACGGAAAGGTCATCCACGTATGGAGTGGCGAGCATGACGGCAAGCCCAGCCGCTCTTTTGCGTTCGAGCGTCAATCAAACGGAACCTATATCATCCGAGACCGCACGGTCGAGAAAGAAACCGAGAAAAAAGACATTAAGTACCTGGCAATAGAATCGAACGGCGAAGACCAGGACAACAATAAGATCTGCCATAAGAGTAAGAGCATTCCGTGGGAGCTCGAACTTATCGGTTACGACATGAAAAAGAACGATGCCACGGTTAGCAGCCTCGACTGGATCACGTACAGCAGCTACGTCGATGGGCCATGTTGGATGAAATACGTCGACGACAACAAGTTCCTCGACGAGCTGAGCATCCCGGGCACGCACGATTCGAGCACTTGCAGTGTGGACAACGACACCGAGCCCCAATCCTCGCAAGTAAAATGCCAGCAGGATTACATTCCCACGCAGTTGCTCGAAGGCATTCGCTATTTTGATATCCGGCTCGGAAAGGGCGACAACCCCGGTATCGACCACGGGGATTACTACCTGCTCAAAAAAGACGCGTACTTTATGCATCTTTCCGATGTCATAGGCTACTTCAAAACGTTTTTGAACGAAAACCCGACAGAAGCGCTCATCATGCTTGTATCACGAGGCAACGACGAGGCTACCGACGAAAGTGTTACGACGGCTTTCGCCAAGGTTTTGGACGACAACCCCAAACTGTTCTATACGTCGAGCCGAATCCCCACGCTACACGAGGTGCGCGGAAAGATCGTTCTGCTGCGTCGATTTAGGCTCGCCGGCAACAGTGTAAGCGGCCACACGTGGGGCCTCGACCTTACCGAATGGGATGACAAGATCAAGGCTCACTCCGACAGCGCCACTATGTGTCTCGTCCAAGACGCGCGGGGCTTTGAAGCCGCGGGGGAAACAGGCGACAAAGAGCCCTATTGCACCAAGGTATACGCCCAGGACAAGTACAAACTCACGGGAACCGACAAGCTCAGCTGGGTCGATAATGCGCTGAAGGAAACGACCGGGCGCACGCGCAACGAGGTAGATGTCGAGGACGATAACGGGGCCAAGGAGAAAGTCCTGGAGCGTTGCTGGTCTATCAACTACACCAGCTGCACGGGCTTGTCGCACGGAGGCAATCCTTTTACCTCGGCACGAGTAGTCAACGAGCATCTGTATAAGAGCCCGTACATCAATCCCAGCGGCATCGAGGATACAAAGTCAGATTACCTCAAGCACATTGGCATCATCGCATCCGACTTTGTTGATGCGGCGCTGGCCCGGAGCATCTATCAGCGCAATTACGATACGGAGCACAAGCAGACGGCTTCGTACTATCTCCCGTACTATCTCCCGACCCGCATGCGCATGACGTACGGCGACTCGCTGAGCGATGCCTCATTCCAGGATGGCAAGACCGTTGGCGAGGGTCATTTCCGCCTTGCCGACAGCAGCAACGCGCTCAACGCGACAGCTTCGGGCCATGCGTTTGCCATTGAATACGTGGATGTCGACGCCCTGGGCAACGAGACCGTTACGGGGCTGCAGGGCTCTGTGCCCATCGATATCGATCCACGCGCGCTGACGCCCCATTTTGAGGGACTCGAAGGCCTTAAGGCCGGCGAAGACGTGCGCGCCAAGATTGCGGCATCACTCGAGGGCAAGCTCGAAACCGATGCCTGCACGGCCCAGCTCGAGTTTGTGCACGACGCGAACGGCGCTCCGGGCACAGCAATGGCCGAGGGCGAAACATTTGCCGCAGGAACGTACTGGGTGCGCGTGAACGGTCTCTTGGGCAACGCGGCGCAGAACTACACGCTCGCCAGCGACGGAGCCGCAAGCTTTACCGTAGCGGCCTCGGACAGTGCTGCCGGCGCCGGCACCGGCAACGGCACCAACGCGAGCAGCACCGACAAGAACGGTAAGGGCAACAAGGGCAAGGGCTCGGGCGGAAAGCTCGCCGACACGGGCGACAGCTCTGGCGTTGCCGCCGGGCTCGCTGCCGCCGCCGTGGCGACAACGGTCGCCGGCGCGGCGATGCTTGCCAGTGACGGTGAAAACAACGAGGACGTTGTCGAATAGGCAAACCGGCCTTTTAGACACATCGACTCAATCGGGGGCGCAGAACACCGTTCTGTGCCCCCGATTTTTACCTTGGCCCGAACGCCGCTATCGGCTACATCACCATGTTCAGCGCGTTAACAAACTCCTGGGCCTTCGCACGGCTGTTCAGGCTAAAGACGCAAGCGGTCAACAGACGATTGCGCAGAAAAACATCGCGGCCTTTGATTCTATTGACGCCCGTAATGTCCTTAAGATAAACAATCTCGGTGTGCTTGCCGCCAAAAGTGCCCTTCTTGAGTACCTCAATGCGGTTAGGGTAGATCTTGACGTCTTTATACCTACCCGAACCTTTGTCCTGGAATAGCAGCGTGTTGTTGTCCATACACGTCACTCCCGTGGGGTTCGCTAAAACTGTCTCTATGGCCACATTTTAGTCACCGCAAGGCCCCATGCGATGATGTCAGACAGCACAGCAATTCGTGTCCGCGCGAGGCTTTAAACTAAATTCGATAAAGATGCATTCCACAAGAGGAAAGCGGGGCGACAGTGATGGGCGAACTGGTAAACCGTGAAGAATCGACAATCGTGCCCGAAGGTTTTTACAAGCAGGTCTCCTCGATTCTCAACGCCGCTCGCGACAAGGCCTATACCGCTGTTAACTTTGCGATGGTTGAGGCATATTGGGAGATCGGCAAGAGTATTGTTGATGAACAGGGCGGAGAGGAGCGCGCAGCATATGGAGAGGCATTGATTGCAGGCCTCTCCAGAAGGCTTACCGCGGATTTCGGAAGAGGCTTTGGCATCGCAAACCTTCGCAATATGCGTCAGTTCTTTCTTGCGTTTCCAATTCGCGACGCACTGCGTAGCGAATTGAGCTGGACTCATTACCGCAGGTTGATGCGCATTTCCGACCCTGATGCTCGCACCTGGTACATGAACGAATGCGCCGACTCTCGCTGGAGCACGCGCCAGCTCGAACGCCAGATCAACACCATGTTCCGCGAGCGCCTACTTGCCAGCAAAGACAAGGAGGCTGTCACCCAAGAAATCCAAAAGAGCGCCCCAGCTCGTCGCCCCGAGGATATCATCCGCGATCCATATGTACTGGAGTTTTTAGGTTTCTCGGACGATACTGCGTTTCGCGAGAGCGATCTAGAGCAGGCGCTCATCACGCATCTTCAGAAGTTCCTGCTGGAGCTTGGCCGTGGTTTCGCTTTCGAGGCGCGCCAAAAGCGCATCACCTTTGATGGGCGCCATTTCTATATTGACCTTGTTTTTTACAACTATCTGATGCGCTGCTTCGTGCTCATCGACCTTAAGACGGACGACCTTACGCATCAGGACCTGGGCCAGATGCAAATGTATGTGAACTACTACACGCGCGAGCTCATGAACGAAGGCGACAATCCGCCCATAGGCATCGTGCTCTGCGCGGACAAAAGCGATTCGATTGTCGAGTACACGCTGCCCGAAGACAACGACCAAGTGTTTGCCGCCAAATACCTGCCGTATCTTCCAAGCAAGGAAGAGCTGGCGCGCGAACTAAGCGCCGAGTACCGCGCCATCAACGAAGCGACTAATGGCGAAACGCAAGAGTAGCAGCACGTTGCGACCGAAGCCACCGCAGCCGTCGCAGGCGCACTCGCGGTTGCGACGCACGCTACGAAACAATACCGGTCATGGACGCCGGCAACGACATTCTAGCCGTGGCTGGCGAGCGTGACCTGACAGGCAAAGACGCGGCCTTCGTCTGATGTGGGCCCATTGGCTGCCACAGAAAAGGGCCGGTTGCAGCCGGCCCTAGACGATAATACCTGCGTTGCCCGCGCTTCCGAAGTGTGACTAGCTGAAGAGCGGGTTCCGCGGCACAATCTGATTTTACCCAGTGAGGAGGCTCTTTTGCAGCCGCTCCACTGTTTATTTACATCTGGCACCCTCAAACAATCAGACGGCAGCCCGCACTCCTGAGAGCTGCCCCGCACCCCCGGCCATCACCTTACGGCAACAACCGGTGCTACTCCCCTACTTCCCAAATAGCGCACCCAGCAGACCGCGGCGTTTGGGCTTCTCCTCTCGGTAGGAACCCTCGACGGCGGCTGCAACCTGGCGCGGTTGCTCGCCGCCTCCACGGCGCACGATCTGGTACAGGAAGGGCGATTTAACGTATTTGACCTCGACGGGCGTGGCGTGCACGGTGCTCTCGCCGGACAGATGCAGGCTCGGGCTGAGCGACGCCACGATATGCGTTTCGCGCTTGTCGCTAAACACCACCGCGGCCGCGCGGCCCGTCTGGCCGTTTACGGCAATGCGCACCTGCTCGCCATCGCGGCCGTCTGTCGCCGGACGATCGACAAAGTAGACCGGCACCATCACCAGGCCGTCCTTATGTTTGCGGGCCTTGCGCGCCCACATGCGAATGCTCTTTTTATTGAGCCCCAGTACAGCCTCGGCGTCGTTGCCCGCAACGTCGAGCGCCAACTTATCAATGACCACCTGGTCCTTGGTAGACGCATCGACTGAGACAACGCGAAAGTCACCTTCCTGCATGGCGGGATCGAACGGACCGACCTTGGCAAAGTCCCACGGCTCCAAAATGCCCATGAGGCGAACGTCCAGGTAGTTTGCCCTGGGGTATGCCCAGTCGAGCACCTCGTAGTACACCAAGGCCTCCTTGCTCAGGCCCTTGCCCGGGAAGCTCGCCATCATGCGCAAGTCCGCCAGCGCCATGGGGAAATAGAAGAGCATCATGTCGTTTTGGATCGCGTCTTCCACGTCGTGCCCGGCAAAGGCATCCGGATACTGGCGCACCAGCTGCAGCGCGTTGGCACGTGCCTGCTGCGGCGAGATTTCGCAGGGAATACCCTGCTCGGGCACATACTCCGCACCAACGCCCATGGTCAGGCGCTTGCTGAAGGTACCGGGCTTGAGCAGGTCGGCAATGCCGATCTTGTTGCCGCAGGACGGGCACTCAAACACACGCTGCGTTGACTCGCCCTCAAAGGACGCTCCGCAGAAGGGGCAAGGAATGCTCACATGCGTGGCCTCTTGGAACTCCTGCGCCGTGCCGCGATCCTCCCACAGCAGATGTTCCAGGACCGACTGATTGCGCCAGTGCGCATTGAAGAAATACCAGTCCGGGTCCTGCGGGCGCTCGAGTTGCGACACATGCGTGAGTTTGAGCAGTCCATCCACCACCGTCAACGGCGTATGGCGAATACCCAAAGCGCTCTTGGGCTCTCCGGCGTCCGCCTGCCACGGAACCACCGTGCCGCAATAGGCGCACTCAAAGCTGCGCTTAGCCTGGTGCGAGTACATAGGGCCGCCGCAGTTTTGACATTTAATGGCAAACATCTCGTCCATGGAAACGTCCTCCTTTGCACAGGGGCTGTCGACATTAAGTATGTCGAGCAAGCAGGCACATGCCCATACCCATGTGGCCCAAAATGGACCACCCAGGCAGACGAGAAGTCTCGCTCGTTAGCACCGGCAGACTATTGCTGCATTTTCTGAGCATCGGCGCACGGCGCCCCCGTGCGAGCTACACTATCCCCTTAAACATGATTGTGAGGACGACCGCTATGCTATTTGTAAATCGGCTGGTACATACGCTTGTTCCCGGCAGCGAGGGCGAGCCGGTCGATGCATCTTGCCGCACCAACGCGGGCTTTTCCGCAAGCCTCGTCTGCATTGGCCTCAACATCACCCTGTGCCTGGCCAAGGGCATCGCGGGTCTGCTCGCCGGCTCCGTCTCCCTCATCGCCGACGCTTTCAACAACCTCTCCGATGCCTCGAGCAACATCGTGAGTCTGCTCGGGTTCCGCCTTGCCAGCCGCCCGGCAGACGAGGGCCACCCTTATGGCCACGGCCGCTACGAGTACCTGGCCGGTCTGTTTGTCGCCGTCCTGGTTTGCGCCGTCGGCATCAACCTGATTCTCGAGTCGGTCACTAAGATCATCAAGCCTTCCCCCACTGCATATTCGGTGCTCTCCTTAGCCGCCCTCGTCTTGTCCATGCTCGTTAAGCTCTGGATGGCGGCATTCAACCGCACGCTGGGCAACCGCATCGATTCCGAGACGCTCATCGCCACGGCACAGGACTCCAAGAATGACGTCATCACCTCGGGCTCGGTCTTGGCGGCGGCGCTTATTTCGCAAGCGACCGGCTTTGATCTCGACGGCTGGGCAGGCCTGGGCGTGGGCATCTTCATTTGCATCAGCGGCATGGGCCTGGTGCGCGACGCCATCAGCCCGCTGTTGGGGCAAGCGCCCGACCCCAAGCTCGTCCAGGAAATCCGCGACAGGATCATGTCATACCCCCAGGTTCTAGGCACGCACGACCTCATGGTGCATGACTACGGCCCCGGCCGTCAGTTTGCCAGCGCACACGTGGAAATGCCCGGCGAGGGCGATGCCTTTGAGCACCACGAGATTCTGGACACCATCGAACACGACATCAAACGCCAGATGGGCATTGGCATTACGCTGCACTGCGACCCCATTGCAACAACCGGTGACGACCTGCGCGGCTGGGTAAAGCGCGGCGTAGCGCAGATCGACCCTGCGCTTTCCATCCACGACCTGCACGAGCACGACGGCTTTGTTTCGTTTGACCTGGTGCGTCCCGACGGCTTTGACATATCCGACGAAGAGCTACTGGAGCTCGTCACGCGCATCGTGCACGAGCGCCGGCCCGATGCATCATGCGTCGTTACGTTTGACTCGGGCTTTAGCTCGCCCGACCGTCCGGCAGAGCAGCTGTAGCCCGCTTAACAGCTAGTTACCCTGTGCGCCCGAAATGCCGTTTTGCAGAGCGTCCCAGGCATTGGTAGCCATATCGCCCAGATTCTGAGCAGTATCACCCAGGTTTTGTGCCGTATCGCCCAGCTCTTGCGCCTTATCTCCCAACTCCTGCGCCTTGTTGCTCAAGTCCTCCAGCGTATTGGAGCTCGAGCTGTCGGTACCGCTTTGGCCGCCGGACGAGTTGCCATAGCTGTTCTTGTGCGTGAGCTGAATCTCCAGGTTGCCGTTGTCGTTATAGTAGGCATTCGTAACAACCCAGTTGGAATCGATGACGGGCGTTGAGCCATCGTCGGTCAGAATCACGGCGTTCGAAAGGTCGGCTCCGCGCGACTTGAGGAGCTTCTTGGCGTTGGACCAGTACTGTCCCGGGATATCGCTCAGGTCGACGGCAGCAGACTGGGTGGTCTCGGCCTGCTCGGTCGTGGCATCGGTCGTGGCGCCCCGCTTGTTGAGCATGCCCGACACGATGGCGAACACGATCGACAAGGCAAAGAAGATCGCCAGCACAATCAGGATTTTCTTGATCACGCTCGACGAACGCGACGGTGCCTTCTCCTCGTCCTCACCATACTGCGGAATCGATTTGGGATACTCGCGATACGGCTGGCACGCATGCGGATCGCGCGACTCATAACGAGACTGGACCTGCGCCGTACGCGGCATATACGTCGTCTGCTGAGGCTGCGGAATGGGATTATGCGGCAGGTTGTTATAAGCATCTGTCGCCGCATTGCCATACGGGTCCGGCGCCGCATTGTCATACGGGTCCTGCGGTGCATAATCAAACGGATCCCGTGGTGTATCGCCGTAGCCTATAACCCGTGTGGGTTCGGCAGACGTCTGCGTCGCGGCGGGGTCGGTATAACCGGGGTTGGAAACAACGCGAGTCGCATCGGCGCTATCGCCAGCCTGCGCGGAACCGTAGCCGCCCATCACGGTCGTCTTGTCCTGGTCCATGCAACGTTTCCTTTCCGTCGCCTGCAAGCATCAAGTTATCCATGCATTCTACCCGCGCAAAAGCCTATGATGGGCAAAGCCCGCCGGTATCTACAAGACATGCGCGTGCCTAAGGATCAAAAAGCCCCGCCGAGCCTTGGTAGGCGCGACGGGGCGGGCTAGCAGCTATGGACAGCAGGCTTAGAACAGGCCGGTGATGTCGCCGTCGTTGTCGACGTCGATGTTTTCGGCCGCGGGCACCTTGGGCAGACCAGGCATGGTCAGAACACTGCCGGTCAGCGCGACCACAAAGTGGGCGCCGGCAGAAACCTTGAGCTCACGCACGGTGATGCGGAAGTTCTCGGGAGCGCCCAGGGCCTTGGCGTTGTCGCTAAAGCTGTACTGCGTCTTGGCGACGCACACCGGCAGGTTGCCAAAGCCATTCTCGCGCAGCTCGGCGAGCTGGCGCTTGGCGGCCGGCGTAAAGTCAACGCCGTCGGCGCGGTAGACCTTGGTGGCAACGGCCTCGAGGGCATCAGCGACATCAGCGCCGTCCTCATAGGCAAACTTGAGCTCGCTCGGCTGCTCAATCAGACGCATGACCTCATCGGCAAGCTCGAGCGCGCCCTCGCCGCCCTTGGCCCAGACCTCGGAAAGCTTAACGTTGACGCCGAGCTTCTGGCACTCGGACTCGATGAGAGCAAGCTCGGCCTCGGTGTCCGTCGGGAAGCGATTGATGGCGACCACGCAGGGCAGACCATATACGTTCTGGATGTTGTCGACGTGACGCAACAGGTTGGGCATGCCAGCCTTGAGTGCCTCGAGGTTCTCCTCGTTGAGATCGGCCTTGGCGACGCCACCGTTGTACTTAAGCGCACGAGCGGTAGCGACGATCACGACGGCGCTGGGGCGAACGCCCGTCATGCGGCACTTGATATCGAGGAACTTCTCGGCACCCAGGTCGGCGCCAAAGCCGGCCTCGGTAATGGCAACATCGCCAAAGCGCATCGCCATACGCGTGGCCATGATAGAGTTGCAGCCGTGAGCAATGTTGGCGAAGGGACCGCCGTGGACAAACGCGGGCGTGCCCTCGAGCGTTTGCACCAGATTGGGCTTGAGCGCGTCTTTAAGCAACGCGGCCATGGCACCCTGGGCCTTGAGGTCGCGGGCACGGACGGGCTCGCCGGCATAGCTGTAGCCGACAACGATCTCGCCCAAGCGCTCCTTAAGATCGTTGATGCTCGTGGACAGGCACAGGATTGCCATGACCTCGGAGGCGACGGTGATATCGAAGCCGTCCTCGCGCGGCACGCCCTGGGCCTTACCGCCAATGCCGTCGATGACGTGGCGCAGCTGACGGTCGTTCATATCGACGACGCGCTTCCAAGTGATGCGTTTAACGTCAATACCGAGCTGATTGCCCTGCTGGATGTGGTTATCAAGCATGGCGGCCAGCAGGTTATTGGCGGCACCGATAGCGTGGAAGTCGCCGGTAAAGTGCAGGTTGATATCCTCCATGGGGATGACCTGAGCCCAGCCGCCGCCGGCAGCACCGCCCTTAACGCCAAAGACGGGGCCGAGCGAAGGCTCGCGCAGGGCAACGGCACTCTTGACGCCGCGACGACGCAGGCCGTCGGCCAGACCGATGGTCGTGGTGGTCTTGCCCTCGCCCGCGGGCGTTGGGTTGATAGCGGTCACGAGGACGAGCTTGGCCTGGTGATCAGTCGGCTCGTTGAGCAGTGAATAGTCGACCTTAGCCTTGTCGAAGCCGTACGGAATAAGGTGCTTAACGTCGACGCCGGCGTTCTTGGCCACCTCGGTAATAGGCAGTGGCGTGACAGAACGTGCGATTTCGATGTCAGTAGGCATGGGCGGTCCTTTCGTTACCGAATGAGAAAAAGACCAATTCAGCATAGCACGGGCGCGCAATAGTAAAACGCCCATAACCGATGAACGGCGATATGTTTACCCGATGCCCAGCGATAGCCCAACAGCCCGCCAAAACAAAGCGCCCTAAACGGTAGGTTCAATCCCCAGGTGCTCAAAGGTGCGAAGGGTTGCCTGACGGCCCTGCGGCGTACGAATCATCAACCCGCACTGCAGCAAATAGGGCTCATAGACATCCTCGAGCGTGCCCGGGTCCTCGCCCACCGCACTGGCAAGGGTCGTCAGGCCTACAGCACGGCCGGAGAACGTCTTGGCAAGCGTCTCCAAGATACGAATATCCATCCAGTCCAGACCGAGCTCGTCGATCTCGAAGAACTCGAGCGCCTGGCGGCAGATATCGAGCTCGATAGGGCCGCTGCCACGCACCTGTACGTAATCGCGCACGCGCTTGAGAAGGCGGTTGGCAAGACGTGGCGTGCCGCGCGAACGCGAGCCGATCTCGAGTGCACTGGGATGGTCGATCGTCACGCCCAGGATAGTCGCCGAGCGCGTCACAATCTGCGCGAGCTCCTCGACCGTGTAGTAATCCAGGCGATACGAAATGCCAAAGCGGTCGCGCAACGGGCCGGTCAACATGCCTGAGCGGGTCGTTGCCGCTACCAGCGTAAACTTGGGAATATCCAGGCGAATCGAGCGCGCCGCCGGACCCTTGCCAATCACGATATCGAGGGCAAAGTCCTCCATCGCGGGGTACAGGACCTCCTCGACCGAACGGTTGAGGCGGTGGATCTCGTCGATAAACAGCACATCACCCGGCTGCAAGTTAGTAAGGATGGCCGCCAGGTCGCCCGTGCGCGCGATGGCAGGGCCACTCGTGGTCTTGATCTGAGCGCCCAGCTCGTTGGCGATAACGGTGGCCAGCGTGGTCTTGCCCAGGCCCGGAGGACCCGAGAAGATCACGTGGTCGAGCGTCTCGCCACGGCTCTGCGCCGCTTCGATCAACACGCGCAGGCTCTGCTTGATGTGCTCCTGACCACAGTAATCGTCCAGGCGCTGGGGGCGCAAAGTGCGGTCGACATCGAGGTCCTCGGCCGTCAGCTCCGAGCCCACCATGCGCTCGCCGTGCGCCATGGATGCCGCCGGCGAGTTGCCGGGCGTCGCCCACAGGTCCTGAGAGTCATCGGCTTCCCACATCACGCATCCATTCCGAGTCGCTTAAGCGCCGCGCCGAGCAGATCCTCGACACGCATATTCTGCCCATCATACCCGCTCAGGGCAACATCGGTCTCCTGCAGGCTAAAGCCCATGGAAAGGAGCGCCGCACGGGCATCATCGATCGCCGAAGGAGCGGCGGCGGGAACCGGCATCGCAACCTGGCCGGGAATCACGTCGACCGGCACAAAGCCCTTATCCTTGGCAAAGGTGCTCTTGAGTTCCAGGATCAGGCGCTGAGCTGTCTTTTTGCCCACACCGGGTACCTTGGCCATGCCCTTGTCGTCCTCGGCCATCACCAGCGAATACAGCTGCCCCACGGTATAGGTGGAAAGCACGGCGAGCGCCAGGCGCGGGCCAACGCCCGAAACGGACACGAGCCGGTCGAACATCGTGCGCTCATCCTTTGAGGAAAAACCGAAAAGTGTCATGGCGTCCTCGCGCACCTGCATACGCGTGTAGAGGCGGACCTCGCCGCCGGGCGTCGGCAACGTGGCCGCAGTGCTGCCCGAGATGCCGAGCTCAAAGCCAACGCCCGACACATCGACGACAGCAGAGCTCATCGTGGCCTCGACAAGCGTTCCGTGGAGCTGGGAAATCATCAGTATCCGGTTCCTCTCTGTTGATAGAACTCGCCACCGGTGAGGGCGCGGGTGCGGCTGAGGTTTACGTGGCAGATGGCGCAGGCCAGGGCATCGGCGGCATGGTCGGGATGCGGGTCGTGATCGAGCTGTGTGAGTGTGCGTACCATGTAGGCGACCTGCCGCTTGTCCGCGGCGCCAGTGCCCACCACGGCCTGTTTGATCTGCATGGGCGTGTACTCGCCAATCTCGAGCGCGCATTCCGAAAGTGCGACGAGTGCAGCACCGCGGGCATGCGCCGTGGGGATGGCCGAACGAACGTTGGCGCCAAAGTAGATGCTCTCGACAGCAGCCGTGTCGGGTCGATAACGCTCAACGACATCCTTAAGGTCATGGGCGATATGCGACAGGCGCACCGCGAGCGGACTTCCGGCACTGGTCTCGATGCAGCCATAGGCACGGCAGCGAACCTCGCCACGCCGCTCCTCGATAATCCCCCAACCCGTATGAGCCAAACCGGGGTCAATGCCCAAGATAACCAAGCCGACCTCCCCTCGCCACAAGCACAGCGCAAGACAAGGCCCCGCGCATCATTCACGAACGTCTGTTCTAGAATAACACAACGCTAGCCCTATAAGTCAGCCGAGATCGAATTGTAGGTTGAGTATACGCAAGCGAGCGCCCGCCAGAGCGAGCAAGGTGCCTTGAAAGAGGAGGGCATTGACCTGGCGGTCATGTCCGACGATTGAAAGGCAGATTGCCGCTCTGGCGGGCGCGCAGCGACCTAGTTCTGAGAGAAGAACGGAAATTGTCGGGGATCAACCGGCGGATGCGGCATCGGGCCACCCTGGGGCCCACCCTGCGGGCCACCCTGGCCGCCCATCATCTTATCGATGGCGTCCTGAACCTCGCCCTCGAACTTTTTCATTCCCTCGTGTAAACGACGCTGACCGTCCTCAGAGCGCAGCTCCTCCATTTGCTCGGGCGAAATACCCAGTAGCTCGCCCAGCACGCCCATCATCTCGTTTCGCACGCGCTCGCTCGTATCCTCGTCAGCAAAACGGCGCACCTCGGCGCGCGCCAGCGAATCGACCGTCATACGCTCCTTGCCGTTAAGCCCCAGGTCGGACCACGCGAGCATATACGGCCAGGCACGCTCGGCAAACGAACGGGCCGAGACGATCGGCGCCATCGGCAACATGCGGCGGGCAGCCTCACCCTGTCGAACGAGCATCAGCAGCAGCGAGCAGGCCTCAGGCTTGCCAGCGGCCATCGGGATGTCGTCGAAAGATCGATTGCGGTCCACGTGCGCCTCGAGCGCGCCATCGACCTCACCCGGCTCAAGCCCGCCGAGCAGCTGTGCCGCACGGTCGAGCATATCGACCGGACCGTCGAGCGTCGAGAGCGCCTGCGCCAGCACGCGCTCCATACAATCTTCCACTGCGTTGAGCGTCACGAGCTCTTGGGGCACCACGGCAGACGTGCGGTTGCGCACACGCGCCACAAACTCAAGCGTCGACAGGTACACATCGCCAAAGGGCGCAAAGTCGCCCTGGTAGCCGCCGCAAAGCGCCGGCGCCGCCAGCGCGTACTCGGTTTTGGACAGCGGGCTCAGCGCCATCGCACCCAGCTCGAGCGCCGTATCCTCCAGCATCAGGCCCAGCGTGCGCGAGCGCAGGCGCTCGGCATCGCCCGCCGACACGTCGCGATCGAGCACGCGCGCCGCATCCGGTGCATCGCGCTCGACGGTGCGAATGTGCAGACGCTCGGCGATGGCGCGGACGGCGGCACAGCGGGCAGCCTCGGCTTCTTCCTGCGCCGGCGTAAAGATACGGTTGCGCCCCAGCACCAGGCCAATCACATTGCGCGGGCCCAGAGCGTCGACGGCCAGCGCCGCCAGCAGGGACGACGGCAAGTCACCCTCGAGTGCCACCACAGCACGCGACGCACCGTGGGCTCGGGCGTTGTCGCGCACGGCGAGCACCAGCGCCTGCCACAGCCACTCCTCGGAACGGAACTCGGGCAGTTCGTGATCCTCCAGGGCATCGAGCATCACGCCGCGCTGAATCTCCTGAACCAGCAGGCTCTCCTCAAAGCACGGCGCCTGGGCCACCACGCGACCGCAGTCGTCGAGCACAAACGAACCGCCGGTATACACCGACTCGTCATAGGCACCGACCGGCGCCATGCAGGCAAACCACACGCTGCGCTTGGAGGCGACCTTGCGGTAGGCGCCGCTGCGAACGGCGGCAATGGCAACAGTCTCGCGGTCGGTCATGTCAAACGCGTTGAATTGGAAATACGCAATGAGGTCAACACCGGTCGGCAACATCTCGAGTTCGCGGTCCAAGTCAAAAATTACGGCGATGCGCACGCCGTCCACGTCGAACACTGGCGGCGCCCAACGCGTGTCGTTGTTCTCGCCACGCTGCAAGGCAATGCTCGAACGCGCCGGCACCACATGACCGTCCTTGAGCATCATGTAGTCGAGCAGCGGTTGGCCCTCAAACGAAACCGCCGCGGGCACGATGCAGATCATGTCAAGCTCCTGGATACGCTCGGCGACACCAGTCAAGCCGGCAAGCATGTCGTGCTCAAAGTCGGCAGCGCCCACCAGGCCACCGGGCATGGCGCCCATAAAGAGCGGAGCCGGAACGCACAGCACGCGCGCCCCGCGCTCGTGGGCCAGACGAGCCTGGTCCTCAATGCGGCCGCAAATGCCCTCAATATCACCCAGGCGCATATCGATCTGTGCAAGCGCGAGCTTCATGGCCCAGCCCTTTCCGTCGTAAACCATCGAAATCGTAGTAAAAGCGCCGGCCGCATAATGCAGCCGGCGCTTGCATGTGCATATGCTAGCTATGATACCCCGAGCGGGGGCGCGCTCCTAGAATGTCGCGGACCACAGCCCGTGCAGGTTGCAGTAGGCATAGACGGTACCGGTCTTGGAGCCGCCCGCGAAAAACGTCGCGGGTTTCATGCCGGGCTCAAGGTAATGGACCTCTAAGCGGCCCTCGGCCTCAAGGGCGATCCACTCAATGTAGTGCTCGGGCAGGCTGGGGTGCTCGACCGAGCCAACTCGGGCGCGAATCACGTGACCGTCGCGCTCGGTCTCGACAACAGGCACGTGCTTCTCATGCGCCGCGTCCTCAGTGTTTGCGGTCAGCTCCGTGCAACCGGCAGGGGTCGCAACGTCGTCGCCAAGGGCAGCGATGAGCTTGCCGTCGGGGTCCTTAAAGAATTTCGCCATGATGTTCTCCTTTGCTGATGTGCCAATGTTCTTGATGGTTCTTATGCCCAAAGGCAGACAAACCATCCACGGCATTGCAAATGAACACATAACGAGCGGGGACGATGGGACAGCGCGGGCTATCCGCCCTGGCGGCCTCACCCGAGCGGGTTAACGCCCGTCGCCGCCGAGCAGCGCCAGAACATCCTCGCGCGTGAACAGTGCCGACGAGATGCCGTCGCCGCCGAGTACGCTGTTGACCAGGTCGCGCTTAGACTCCTGCATCCGCATAATGCGTTCCTCGATCGTGTCCTTGGCGATGAGCTTGTACACGGTCACGGTATGTTGCTGGCCAATACGGTGTGCACGGTCAGTTGCTTGGTCCTGCGCCGCCACGTTCCACCACGGGTCGTAGTGGATGACCACGTCGGCAGCCGTCAGGTTAAGGCCCACGCCGCCCGCCTTGAGCGAAATCAAAAAGACCGGAACCTCGCCCTCCTGGAACTGCGCGACCATCTTGGCGCGGCTCTCCTTAGACGAAGCGCCCGTGAGCTTAAAGAAGTCGATGTCCTCCTTGGCCAAGCGCTTACCGATGATATCGAGCATACCCGTAAACTGGCTGAACAACAGGATGCGATGCCCGCCGTCGAGTGCGCCGTGCACGAGCTCCATGCACGTATCGAGTTTGGCGCTCCCCGCCTTGTAATCCTCGTAGTGCAGACGCGGGTCGCAGCAGATCTGGCGCAGCTTGGTGAGCTCGGCGAGCACCTTGAGCTTGTCTTTCTTAAACTCGGATGACTCGCGGTGCTGCACCTGTTGGGCGATGCGGTCCTGGTTGGCCAGGTAGAGCTTGCGCTGCTCGCCGGTAAGCTGCGCCATGACCGTATCCTCGATCTTCTCGGGCAGGTCGGCCACCACGTCTTCCTTGACACGGCGCAGCACAAACGGCGACACGAGCGCTTGCAGGCGGGCGGCACTGTCGCCCTCGGCATGCTCGACCGGGCTTTCGAAGCGCTTGGCAAACGACTCGCGCGTGCCAAGTAGGCCCGGCATCAAAAAGTCGAAGATGCTCCAGAGCTCGGATAGGCGGTTTTCGATGGGCGTGCCCGTCAGGGCAAAGCGCACGCCGGCCGGCAGGCGCTTGGTGGCACGCGCCACCTGGGTGAGCGGGTTTTTAATGTACTGGGCCTCATCGAGTACCACGCGGGCAAAGTCCTGCTCGACGTACTCGTCGATATCGCGCCGCATAAGGTCATACGACGTCACGACCACGTTATGCTCGGCCACGCCGGCGATTTGCACGCGACGCTGGGCCTTGGCGCCCACGATGGCGCACACATCGAGCGAGGGGGCAAAGCGCTCCAGCTCGGCAGCCCAGTTGTACACGAGCGACGCGGGGCATACCACGAGCGTGGGCTTGGTATCCCCCGCCTCCACGCGCGCCAGAATGTGCGCGATCATCTGCAGCGTTTTGCCCAGGCCCATATCGTCGGCCAAGATGCCGCCTAGGCCCAGGTGCTCAAGCGAGCCGAGCCACTGGTAGCCGTCGACCTGGTAGCCACGCAGTGTGGCCTTGAGCGAGGCGGGCACCGTAAAGTCCATCTTGCCGAGCGTGTCCAGGCGCTCGACGGTACGGAGGAACGCAGCGTCGCGATCGGCCTCAAGCGCTGGCGTGCGCGCGAGCATGCTATCGACAAACAGGGTGCTCGACGCGGGAAGCGACATGCCGTCGAGCAGGTCGACGGCATCGACGCCCAGGTCCTCGGCAAGTCCAAACGCGGCGCGCGCTCCCTCGTCCAGGCGAACGATGTCGCCGGACGTAAGGCGCGCGAACGTCTGGTGGCGCTTATACGAATCGAGATAGATGGCAAGGTCGGCCGCCGAAAGCCCGCTCGCACCCAGCTCGACGTCGAGCAAGTTGCTCTTGACGGTGGCGCGCACCGAGAGCTTAGGCGCAGGGCGCACCGAGATCTGGCGCAGGCGGTCGCTGAGCATGACCTCGCCCAGCTCGGACAGAGCAGACAGGCCCTCGGTCAACAAGTGGAACAGGCTCTCGTCATCGCGCTCCTCAAATGCCAGGCCGCCCTCGTAAAAGTCGAAATACAGGGCAGCCGTGTCCATAACGCGAAACTCCGCCACCGTATCGCGGGGCGGAACGCCGGGGCGTTGCTCTTCGAAAGGACTGCCCGGAGCACCAAGACTAAAGAGATCTGCCGACCAATCGCCGTAGGCCACCGTAATCTTGCAGGTCACAAGACCATCGTCGACGCCAATCGCCATGGCAAAACTCGGCTCGGGCGCCACGGCGTCAAGTACGGCGGGAGCGGTCAGGTCGGTGTAGTCGCGCAAGATGGGCAGCGCCATGCGGCAGAACTCACCCACCTGGTCGGCAGCGATATGGACCGGCGTGCGGCAGGGCAACAAGTGCGATAGGAACGGCGCCGCATGTTGGGCAAACGCCGCGTCGGTACGGCGCGCGCGGCGCGTATCGACCAGATAGGCTGCGTCACCTGCGACAAAGCAGTACGTATCGGCCGGCAGGCGCAAGTCGTAGCTGCCTCCCGCCGCCGGTGCAATCTTGGCGGCAAGGAGCGGCGGGCGCTTAGCCGGGACTTCGCCCTCCCCCTGCGGCGACGGCTCGACCGCCACCTCGTAGGAGCGATGCGTCGTCGTCCCCCGCGACCAAGCAGGCTCAAAGGACATGGTCCTGCCGCGCAGCAGGTCCAGCACGGACACGATGGAATACTCGGATACCGGCAACTGACGCTCGGCAACAAAGCCGCTGCGAGCAAAGTCATACGATGCCGAGCGCGAACTCGTGATGTCGCTCAGGTAGGCGACCGTCATTGCGACAAAGTCGAGCAGCTTTGTCGACACGTCATCGAAAGCCTCGGGTACATGGGCAAACGTAAGCTTCTTGCCATAGGAGAACGTACCACCACGCACATAGGCATCGGCCATGCCGTCGATATCCTTAACCACGTAGGACACCGAACCGCAGCGAATGCGAAACTCGAGCGCCCAGTTAAAGCGATCGGCAAACAGCGGATTGTAGTACGGCACCAGCGAGGGCTCCAGCACCGCTTTGGGCGCATCGGGGTCAATGGTGCCGGCGAGCTTGCGACGCATGGCCGCGAGCTCGTCCATGCGCGCGTCCGAAAGATCGGAAAGCGCCGCCACAAGGCTCGGGCTCGTGGGGACGGGCGCAGGGAAGGGAAAGTTGGGGTTGACCGAAGATGCGCTAGGCGCGGGGCGTGCGGACTGTTTGGATTGTGCGGGCGGTGCCGTAAACGTGCGGACCGGCGTACGCAGGCCCTCGACAGGCTCGGCGCCACTGGCATCCAGATACGCCAACGCCGTGGCGATGGCGTGCTTGCACATGCCGGAATAGCGGAAGGCAGCGGGGCAATCGCAGTCGTAGTCAATAACCTCGTGCTCGTCCATATCGAGCGCCACGTGCGTCTTGTACAGGTCGCCGCGCGAGCCACGCACCGTGCCCTCGATGTTCACGTTTTTGGAGAAGCGCGAGCCGGAGTCCTCAAACGACAGCACGGCACCGTTGAGCATGAGCGAGCGCCCCTTCATAAAGGTGCTGCTAAGCGCCGCCTCCTTACGAAGCGCCTGCACAAACGTCCCCTGCGCCATCACTTCCTCCAATCTCACCCGGGGTAGCTAATTTGGGACGGGGCTATTTTAGCTACCCCCATATGTCGGTTGAGATGCATTCCGACCCCGACTCATTCGCCGTCAGTCAAAGGGTAGCTAAAATAGCCCCGTCCCAAATTAGCTACCCCGCCAACGCCGTCCTTAAATTACCGTCACTCTGCCTTGGTTACCCACAATCGCCTTTGCCTCTGCCAGCAGCGGAATCGAGCGTGCGTTGACCTTGGCCGGCACCTCGGCACGCAGTACGCGCCCGTCCACCTGCTCGATAAAGATCTCCACGCGGTCGCCGCCCGGGTTTGCGGTAAGCACCGTGGCAAGACGCGCCATATTGCCCTGGCTAAAGCGGCTGTTGGGCACCATGACCTCAAACACCTTGGGCTTGTTGTTCTCCTCGTTAAGCTCAAGCGGCACGATCTCCTGCGCGATGATCTGGTCGCCGCGGTCCGAACGCTCGAGCTTGCCCTTAATGCGAACAAACGCATCAGACAGCTGCGCACCGGTCTCGGGATCGACCTCGCCGTACAGGTATCCCTCGGCCTCTTTGTAGGTCTTGGGGAACACCACGACCGTGGCCTCGCCTTCCATGTCCTCGAGCTGCACAATACCCATGGGGTCGCCGTTTTTGGTCACGCGCTTGGACACGCTCGAGACCATGCCGGCCCACCACAGCGCCTTGCCCTCGGGAATCTCCTGGTTGATGGTACCGCCCGTGGGGTTTTGCACCTCGTAGCCGGTATCGATCTGCGAGAACGAGAAGTCGCGTGCCTTGGCTAGTGCATACTCAAACGGGCGCAGCGGGTGGTCCGAGACATAGATGCCCAGAACCTCCTTCTCCTGGCTCAACTTAAGGTGGCGGTCCCACTCCTGGCCATCCGGATCGGGCACGCTCACCTCAAAGCCCGAGCCCTCAACATCACCAAACATGTCGAAGAACGACGTCTGGCCGCTCGCACGATCCTTCTGGCGCTTCACCGCGGCATCGATGATGTTCTCAGGGTTGTTCTTATCCACAAAGTGCATCATCTGGCGACGCGGATACCCCGTGGAGTCGAAGGCGCCTGCCTTGATGAGCGATTCGATCACACGGCGGTTGGCCTGGCTCGAGTCCACGCGCTCGACAAAGTCGTGCAGCGTCTTAAACGGACCGCCCGCCTCGCGCTCGGCGATAATCGCCTGCGCCACGCCGGTGCCCACGCCGCGAATGCCGGCCAAACCAAAGCGCACGCCTTCCTTGGTAGCCGTGAACTCGGTACCGGACTCGTTAACATCTGGCGACAGCACGGGGATGCCGTCGTGACGGCACGCCGAGACGTAGTGAACGATCTTGTCGGTCTTGCCCGTGTAGGACGTCAGAACGGCCGCCATGTACTCGTGCGGATAGTGCGCCTTAAGCCATGCCGTCTGCATAACCAGGATGGCGTAGCCGGCGGAGTGCGACTTGTTAAAGGCGTAAGATGCGAACTCGAGAACATCGTCCCAAATCTTCTGGGCGACCTCGCGCGTGTAGTTGTTCTTGATAGCGCCGTTCATCCAGTGGTCGTAGGTGGTCTCGTCCGAGCCATCCTCCCAGTGGAGCACCGTCGAGGTGAGCAGCTTGATCTTTTTCTTAGCCACGGGCTTACGGATACGCGAGTCCGATTCGCCCTTGGAGAAGCCGCACATCTCGACGGAGATGAGCATAACCTGCTCCTGGTAGACCATGGTGCCGTAGGTTTCGCCCAGGATGTCGTCCAGACGGTCGTCATAGGAGACGGCCGGCTCTTTGCCGTTCATACGGTTGATATAGGACGAAACCATGCCGGCGCCCAGAGGGCCCGGGCGGTACAGGGCAATCAATGCCACGACGTGCTTGTACTCGGTGGGCTTCATGTTCTTGATCGTGGCCGTCATGCCGGCGGACTCGACCTGGAAGACGCCGGCGGTGTGGCCGGAGCCCATGAGCTTAAAGATCTCGGGGTCGTCAAAGGGAATCTCTTCCTCTTTGATGTCGATGCCGAAGTTCTTTTTGATGTTGGCCTTGGCCTTGGAGATAACCGTCAGCGTACGCAGGCCCAGGAAGTCCATCTTGAGCAGGCCCATGTCGGCAACGGTATGGCCCTCGTACTGGGTAATCTCGACGCCGCCCTTGGTATCGAGCTTGGTGGGCACGTGCTCGTTGACGGGGTCGCGGCAAATCAGAACGGCGCACGCGTGCACGCCCTCGCCACGGGTAAGGCCCTCGATCGAGAGCGCCGTGTCGATGATGCGGCGGGCGTCGTCGTCCTTTTTATAGGCCTCGGCAAAGTCGGGGTTAAACAGATCCTCTTTGCCGGGTTGTTTTTCGAGTACCTGCTTGAGCTTGACCTTGGGGTCGCTCGAGACCATCTTGGACAGACGCTGGCCCATGTAGACCGGGTAGTCCAGGACGCGCGCGGCGTCGTTGATGGCCTGCTTGGCCTTGATGGTCGAGTAGGTGATGACGTGGGTGACCTTCTCGGGACCGTAGAGCTGGCGAACGTGCTCCACGACCTCGAGGCGCCGCTCATCGTCGAAGTCCATATCGATATCGGGCATCTCGGTACGCTGCGGGGACAGGAACCTCTCGAACATCAGGCCGTTCTCGAGCGGGTCGAACGCGGTGATGTTCATGGCGTAGGCGACGATAGCGCCGGCGGCAGAACCACGGCCGGGGCCGACGCCGATGCCGTTGTCCTTGGCCCATTGCACGTACTCGGCAACGATGAGGAAGTAGGCGGCAAAGCCCTTGTCACAGATGACCTTGTATTCGTACTCAAAGCGCTCTTTGATGTTGACGCCACCGATCTCGCGTGTGGCCCAGTCGTCGCCATAGTGCTGGCGCAGGCCCTTCTCGCACTCACGGCGGAACTGGCTCTCGTGCGTCTCACCGGGATCGAGCAACGGAAAGCGCGGCAGGATGATAGAGTCCCAGTCCAGCTCAACGTAGCACTTGTCGGCGATCTCGAGCGTGTTGTCGCAGGCCTCGGGGCAATACGGGAACATCGCCCGCATCTCCTCCTCGGTCTTCATGTAAAACTCCGAGCCGGTCATGCGCATGCGGTTGGGGTCATCGACCTTGGCGTTCATGCCAATACACATGATGACGTCCTGCACGGGCGCATCCTCGCGGCGCAGGTAGTGGAAGTCGTTGGTGGCGATGACCTTGACGCCCACCTGCTTGGCGATATCGATGAGCGTGCGGTCCATCTGCTCGTCGGTCAGGCCGTTGTCGGTGGTGATGCCATGTTCCTGGATCTCGATGTAGAAGTCGCCGGGGTCGAAGGTATCGCGGAAGGTCTCGGCCCACTTGATGGCGCCCTCCATGTCACCGCGGTCGATGTATTTGGGGATGATGCCCGCGATGCAGGCGCTCGTGCAGATCATGCCCTTGGCGTGGCGGCGTAGGTTGTCGAGCGTCACGCGCGGCTTGTAGTAAAAGCCCTGCACGGCGGCCTCGGAAACCGTCTGCATCAGGTTGACGTAGCCTTCCTGGTCTTTGGCCAGAAGGATCATGTGGTAGAGCTCGGGCTTGTGGTCGCGGGCAAGGGTCTCGTCCGGCGTAAAGTAGACCTCGCAGCCAAAGATGGGCTTGATGACCAGAGGCGGCTTGAGCTCGTCGATATTGCCCTTCTCGTCCCACATGGCCATGTCCTTCACATACTGGGCATGCTCGCGCGGGTTTTCCTCGGGGTCGGGCTCCACCAGCTCGTCGCGGCGGTCCTTTTCCAAGAAGGCCTTGTCGTGGCTCCAGGTTTTGTACTCGGGCGTGTTGTGATTGACGGCGTCGCAGGCCAGCGCCAGGTCGGGCACGCCATACATGTAGCCGTGGTCGGTAATGGCCACGGCGGGCATGCCAAGTTCAACGGCACGATTGACCATATCCTGGATACGGGTTGCGCCGTCGAGCATGGAGAAAACAGTGTGATTGTGCAGATGGACGAATGCCATGTGATGAGCTCCGATGCGGGTTCGTGTTCTGACTGAACGATTTTACCGCACGGCGCGGACGGCACCCGAACCTAGCCAAACCAACATGGGCAGTCAATTTTGGACGGGGCTATTTTAGCTACCCTTGCCCTCATCTACCCGATGATTTTTCTGGGACGGGGATTAAAAAATCATTCCGTACCTAATGATTTTTTAATCCCCGTCCCAGAAAAATCATCGCTATTGCAGTTGCGGTGGAATCGAAAAGGATTCCACCGCAAGTTATCTGAGGACTAGAAGTTGTAGGTGACTACTTGGGGCTCGGCGGGATTGACGAAGAGAGTCGGATCGGCCTGCTCCACGCGGACGAACTTGACGGTCACAGCCTCAAAGCCCGCCTTGCTCAGAACATCAGCGTAGACGCGCGCCTGCAGGGCGTGCTTCTCCTGCAGCTGGTCCGGCGTCTCGTCCGGCGTGCCGCCCGTCTTATAGTCGATGACCAGCGCGCGTGACGAATCCGCCGGGTTCGTCGCCAGTGCATCGATGGCGCCTTCGGCATATGCGCCGTAGCGAGCGATGTCCTCGTCCTCGCAGCCCAGCGAAAAGAACGGCACCTCGGCGCGAACGCACGGCCACGCGAGCAGGTCGGCACGAACCGACGACTTGAGCCAGCGCTCCAGAGCGACATCGAAGCGCTCGCGCTGTTCTGGCGTCAGGTGCCACAGGCGAGCCAGGGCGTCGGCACGCTCAGCGGGCAGCGCATCGGCACCCATCTCGATGAGCCACTGGCAGGCGGCGTGGAAGGCCGAGCCCAGCGCCATGGGATTGCCGGCGGGCTCGACAGCAGCCACGTCTGCATCCGTCATCTCCGAGCCATCCGACTCTGCATCATCGCCGGACTCGTCCATGGGCACACGCGCCTCGGCGGCACGGTCTTCTGTCTCGGCATGGAGCGCCGCAGCGATTGACGAGTAGCTATACGAGTCACGCACCGGAAACGGACAGATGCCCATGCGCACGCCCACCGCCTGGGGATACACGAGCTCAAACGCATCGGGCTCGGGGTCGGCAGGACCGGGGACGATTGTACTGGCCGAATCGTCGGCAGCATCTGCATCGGCATCGCCACGAACAAGCCTGCCCTCGGCATCCAGCGAAGCGTTGGCCTCAAACGCCTGCTCGCCAAACGTAAAGTCTGCTAGCGATATGAGCTCGTAGTCGCCCGGCTGGGAGTTGTCGAACACCAGGCGGTCGGCATCGAGCTGCGGCATGTCCAGAGCGTCCGTCGGCAAAATACGGCGCAGCACGTCGTAGGTCAGATCGGTCTCGACATCGAAGGTCGGCGCCGTCACCTTGCCACGGCTCACGCCGGCATCCATCGCCAAGATCACCAGCTCGCGCGCACGCGTCATGGCAACATAGAGCAAGCGGGCCCGTTCCTCGAGCGAAAGCTGCAGGTCGGCGTTGCGCAGGCGAGCAAATGCCTCGGCGGGAGAACCCGTCGCACAGACGTCCTCCATGAGCTCCGGCGGCAGCCACAGCGACGTGCCCTTGCCCTTAAACGCGTGCTCAAACTGCTTTTTGACGTCGTCGCCCTTCACAAAGGTACCGTCGGCAAGCTTAACGCCGTCGAAGCGTGCCGGCAGTGCCACGACCTGCGCTCCGCCCTCGACGCGACCCATCTGTGCCGCACCCGAGGACTTACGCATGCCAAAGCACTCGGCGACCGCCACGACCGGATATTCCAGACCCTTGGAGGCATGCACCGTCATGATGCGCACCGCGCCGTCGCCTTCCTCGTTGAGGGCACCCGGGGCTTCCTTGCCCGCCAAGAAGCGGTCGAAGGCAAGCGCGATGGAACGCGGCGAGTTGCCGAACTCGGCCTCAGCCTCAGCCACGGCGTCGAGCGCCTTGAGCACGTTGGCGGCAATGGCCTTGCCCTCGGGACCACGCTGTCCCAGACGCACAAACCAGCCGGAGGCGTTGACCACGTCGCGCGCGATGGCGGCGAACGAATCGCGGCCCACGCGACGAAGCGCATACCGCAGCACCTCGCGGGCGCGCGTCACAAGCGGCAAGTCTTGCAAACCCGGCACGTCGAAATCGCTCATGATGCCCATGTCGATATTCCGGCGCGAGGTCTCCCCTGTCTCGCTATCGAGCTTGGTCGCCAGCGCCAGGAACTCCTGGGCACCGAGCGCAAACATCGGCGAGGCGAGCAGTGGCATAAGGCCCTGCGCCGTATCGGCCGGATTGGCGAGCGCGCAGACCAGGGCACGCACCGTCTGCACCTCGGCTGCCTGGGCAAAGACCGAGCCGCCTGCGATCACGCAGTCGAGCCCCTGATCGCGGAAGGCCTGGGCGTAGACGTCGGCGTTGGTCATGCGGCCCAGTAGCAGTACCATGCCGCCCTGGGGCTGGCCGGCATCGGCAAGCGCGCGGAATCGCTCGGCGATCGCGCGGGCCTTGGCCTGCGTGCGCTCCTGCGTACTGCCGCCGGCAACAAAGAGGGCCTGGCGACGCGAAGCGTCTGCCACCAGCGTGTCCTTGCGGCCGTCGCTCGCCTCAAGATCCAAAAAGCCCTGCATCAGGCCGCCGTCATCGCCGTCGAAGACGCGTGCCACGTAACGCAGCACCTCGTCATGGCTGCGGAAGTTGCGCACGAGTTTGACGAGCTCGCCGGCAGGGGCATCGGCCACGGCAGTCGCCTCGGGCGCGGCAGACGAGCCCACCTTGCGCTCCTGACGACGGAACACCTCGACCTCGGCGCCACGGAAGCGGTAGATCGACTGCTGCGCATCGCCCACGGTGCACAACGCGCGCTCCCCCGCGTCCGTCAGATAGCGAATCAAATCGACCTGCATCTGGTCGGTGTCCTGGAACTCGTCGATCATGACCATCTTAAAGCGGCCCTCGTACGCAGCACGGATGGCAGGGTAATCGCGCAGGGCCTCGTAGGCCATACGCAGCAGGTCGTTATTATCGAGGGCGGACTGGGCAGCCTTCAATGCGCGATACTCGGCCTCGACGGAACGGGCCAGACCCACCAGCGCATCGAGCGCCGGGCCACCGCAGGCAAGCACGATATTGATAAACGCATCGGCGGCCTCGGCCTTGAGCAGCTCGACCTGCTCCTTGGGGAATGCCTTGCTCGCGCGCGGCATGGTGCACGACATCATGAGTCGCGCCGCATCGACCATGGTCTTGCCGCTCGCCTCGAACGCGTCGATGGCATCGAGCGCCACCTGCGCCTTCTCGGTCGCGGCCTTGCTTGCGCCCAGCGCCGCGCGATAGGCATCGGCGAGTGCAGAGGTATCGGCCTGGCCGCGCGCCACGCGCACGTCGTCCATACCGCCCGGCAACTGACTCGACAGCTCCAGCAGGTCGCGCACCAGACCCTTGATGGTCGTACCGGCGCCAAAGGAACCGCCCTCGCCCGCCATGGGATACCAGGCGTAGAGGGCCTTGAGCGATGCCGCGAGCTCGGGGGCGGCATCGGGCGCCGTTGCGCGACCCAGCACATGCTCGACAGCCTGATCCATGAGCTCGTCGGTATCGGTGAGCACTGTGAACTCGGGATCGATGCCCAGCTCCAGCGCGTGCGCGCGCAGGATACGCGAGCACATGCCGTGAATGGTCGAGATCCACGCGTCGTCGACGGTCAGTGCTTCCTCGTCCATGCCCTCGTCGATGAGCGCGCGGCGCACGCGGTCACGAATCTCGGCCGCGGCATCTTTGGTAAAGGTAATAGCGAGCACCTGGTCCAGATGCTCAACGAACGGACCGGATTCGGGAGAGAGTGCGTAGACGATGCGGCGCGTGAGGGTAAAGGTCTTGCCCGAACCGGCGCCCGCCGAGACAAACAGCGGACGGTCGAGCGTTTTGACGATCTGCAGCTGTTGCGGCATCAAAGTCGAAAGATCCATGGTCTACACGTCCCTCCTTACAAACGTTCCTTCGTGGTTATACGAGCAGCGCGCATGCGCGGCCTGAGCCGACGTCGGGTCGACGGCGGCAACGTTGCCCGCCTCGAGCTCGCGCAGACGCTCGGCGATGCCGGTCTCCACGCGATCGAGCAGGGCGTCGAAGTCCATGCTGCCACCCTCGCCGGGGAAACCTTTCTTAAGGCCCGGGATGCGACCGTCACCACGCTCCTCCTCGAGCAGCTCGGCACTCGCTGCGCCTCGCAACGCCGGTTTGCCGCCCTTGGTCGAAAAGTAGAGCGCCGCGCGGGTGTCCAAATCCAGCGCTCGGCGCATGGCCTGGGCGTAGATGAGCGTCTGGGTATGTGGTGGCAACCAGCGCGGATCGTCGATGGGCGCCGTGCCCGATTCCTCGTCACGCACCGTGGGGTCGGCGAGCTTAAACTCCTCAACGCCCGTGCGATGCTTGTAGTCGATCACCACGGCACGATTCTCGGCGTCCACGTCCACGCGGTCGATGCGCCCGCCAAGCGGCCAACCGGCATACTCGACCTTGAGCTCGTTGAAGGCGAACTCCAGGTAGCGCGGGGCAAAGGGGGCAAGTGCCTCGGACTCGTAGGCAAGCACACCCTCCAGCTGCGGCAAGATCTCGGCCACCTGGCGTTCCTCCACCGCAGAGAGCGGCACCAGCGGGCCCTCCGTGCCGCGCTTGCCGGCGTGCTCGGCCAACGTCTCGTCAAAGACCTCGTGCAGCAGCTCCTGTGCACGCGGCAGATTCTCGGGCGTCACGCGCTCCATGCCCTCTTGGGGCAGACGGGCATGCAGATGCTCCAGCACGTCGTGGACAAAGTTGCCCTTCTCCATGTTGCCAAAGCCCGCGTCGATCGACTGGGGCTTGACGCGATACGACACGAACCAGCACAGTGGGCAGGTAGAATAGGCCTCGATCTGCGAGGCGGACGTCAGACGCGGCACGAGCGGCGCGTCCTCACCCTCGCCATCGCGACGGCGCAGGACCAAATACGGCACGGCCTCGGCACTCAGATGCTGAGGGGCTTCACAGGTCACGCGCTCGCGCTTGAGGCCTTCACCTGCCGCGGGATCAAAGTCGGCGATGATATCGCCCTCGCCCACGCACGTGGGCTTGGCAGCGCCAGCGGCCTCGGCATGTGCCCGCAGCTCGGTCCATACGGCTGCCGGGTAGCACTCGCGCGCCTGGCGATCGTGTGTCACGCGGGCAAGCGCGACCGGACCGCTCGCCGCCTGCATCGCACGGCCAAAGCGCACGCGCAACAGGGCGGCGGGCTCCAAAGACACGCCGTCGCGGCGCAGCTCGGCCGTCAATGTGGCAAGCGGGCCCTCTTCGTGCGAAAGCGGATAGCTGTCCAGGTCGACATCGGCAAACAGCACGGCATCGTAGCCGCCAGGACGCAAAACCGACGCATCGGCAAGCGACACGAAGCGCACTTGCGCCCGTGGCGTGCGATCGACCTCGTAGGTCTCGTAATCGTAAGCGGTGCTGCGCTTGTCCACCTTAGTTCGAACGCCGTCGAGAACCGGCACGGTCGCGGCCTGCGACACGTCGAGCGCGCGAGCATCGTTCATAAGGATGTCGATGGCATGGCGCAGCAAAGCCGTCTCTGCCTGACGACGGGCCTGGCCGTCAAGACCGCCTAGAGCGCGATCGGGCAGCGCCTCTGCAACGGCGAGCATGGCCTTGAGCGCCGTCACGGGTTTGTCGCGCCACAGCGCCTGAAACACGTCCGAGACCACGCACGGCACATTCTTAAACCAGTTATCGTCGCTGGCGGCCTTGCGGGCGCCCCTCACCTGGCCCTGCACGCTCTGCAGCAGGCTCTTGACGCCCGCAGCGGTCTTGCTGCGCGACAGGCGCATGTTCTTGTCGAAGCCGCGGGCGCTCGCGGCGTCGGCACCCGAAAGCGGACTGTAGATCCAGTCGGTAAGCTCCGGCGCGGGCCACCACTCGGTCTTTGACGCCATGCCCTCATCGGCGGCCTTCATGCGCTCGATCAGGCCGGCAAGCGCCGCAAACTGCCTGCCCGCGATGGACTGGGAAAACGCCGTGAACTCAGTTGTCTCGGCAGCGATATGACGAGCCGCCAGACGAGAGGCGAGCTCACCGAACAGCTGGGGTGCCCGGGCAGAAACGGCAAGCACGCGCACGGGGTCGGCAGAGGCGCCGTCGACCTCGGAACCCCGGCACGTTTTTACCAGATCATCAATTGCGTCCGCATAAGCATGAGCACGGGCATGGGGGCCAGCGACCTCAATAAAGGCAGGCTGAGCGGCGGTCCCGCAAGCGGCATCAGACGCGCCGACATCCTCCCCTAGCGGCGCGATCTCAAACAACACATCGCGGGCATCAAATGCCGCGGCAAGCTCCTCGCGCATCGCCGCCTGTTCGCGGGCAAGCAGCACGACGACCTCTCCCCCATTGTTCGCCACGGCAGACAGCAGCTCGAGCAGACCGTGCGTAAACGACGTGATACCGCGCACGCATACGGCGCGAGTGCACGCCGGCAGGCTATCGGCCAGGACACTGGTCATAATGTCAGCTGCCTCGCAGGGCTCAACCATATCTCGACGGTCCAAACCGCCCGCGTAGGCGCGCAAAAGCTCGAACACACGAGCCTCGGCATCGCTTTTTGGCTCAGGCTGGCAGTTGTCGCCACGGCATCGTTCGGCACCCGTCCCCGCAACGCCCGGCAACACGTCGCGGGCCATGCGCGCGAGCATGCGCACTGTGCCCTGACTGTGCGAAAGCGGCTGCAGGTCGGCATCGTCGAGACGCGTGACCATGTCCGAGAACAGCATCTGGCGCTGCAGGTTATCCACAAAGCTGCGGCCATCGCCCATAAGCTCCCACAGCGAGCGGAGCCACGATGTGGGCGTCTTGTAATCGATACCCAGTGAAACCCCGGCTTCTGCCGCATCATGACGGCACAAGTCGAGCTCGGCAAACGAGGGCGCCAACAGAACAGCGCGCCCGTGGCGGGCAACCAGGTCGGCCAGCAGCGCCGCCTCGGCATCGCTCAAATCCGTGCCGGCATTGGTGGTATAGATTCGAACAGGCATGGTCCTCCACTCAAACTGTTCGCAATATTCAACGCATCTATCCTACCCGCCCGCACGGACAACATGGCACCACACCAACATGTTTTGGCGCATCGGGGTCAGGTTACTTTGCACCAGACCCCCTCGATGATCCGTTCTCCTCCGTCCCCAGGGAATCAATTTTCGACACACAAAAACCGCCCCCGAAGGGGCGGCTCCAGCTGATTCGTTTGTTGCCGTTGGCCTACTCGCCATCCTCCAGCTTGATGAGGATCTTGCGATAGCCACCGTACTCGCCGTTGAGCGCCTTGGAAACACGGCTCACCGTGGTGGACGAAGCGCCCGTGCGGGCCTGAACCTCAACATAGGGCTCGCCCTCATCCAGATAACGCGCGACCTGCAGGCGTTGCGAAAGATCGCAAATCTCGCGCGGCGTGCAGATATCGGTCAAAAACGCCTGGATATCCTTCTCGTCGTCCAAAAGGCTAAATGCGTGGACCAGCTGCTTGACATCAGGCTTGTCAAACATGTTCTCGATATTCATCGATCACCGCCAAACCCGCCAAAAGGCATCGAAGTTGATACTGACATCGGGCATCGTTCGCCCGTTCTATGCAATAGGGCAACGCCTGTGGCTTTTGTCCGTAGCAGTGTAGCACACCACCAAACTAAAGCGACAAGACTCTCTGCCAGCGGCGCGTTTTTCAGGACGAACGCCGTTTAGAAACCGTATGCGCACGTAAGCTCCACGAATATTTGAGACAATGGGCGCCCAAACACCGCGGCGCGCCCGCGCAACCATCCAGGTCGCCGCCGCAAGCCGCTTCACGCGACGCCAGCAACCCCGGCGCAAGAAAGGATTCACGCCATGCGCTTTATGCTTAACTGGCTCTTCACCTCGATCGCCATCGCGATCGCCACGTTCCTCGTCCCCGGTATCCAACCCTTCGGCTTTGCCGAGGCCTGGGTCTGCTTTGCCTTTGTGGGACTGTTCCTCAACATCGTCGACTCGCTCGTCAAGCCGTTCCTGACGGTCATCTCGCTGCCGCTCACTATTATCACGCTTGGTATTTTTCAGCTCGTAGTCAACAGCTTTATGCTCGAGCTGGCCAGCTACCTGTCGGTCAATCTGCTGGGCGCGGGTATCTCCATTGCCGGCTTTGGATCGGCCTTTATGGGCAGCATCCTGGTATCCATCATGCGCAGCATTCTCGACAGCATCGCCGAGGGCTAGAACTGTTCAATACGAACCGTCATATCGACCCAAAACGAAGGCCGCCCATCACAAATGAACTGCGCCCCAAATCTTGGACGCCCTAAATAGCGACTAGGCCGCGAGGGCCTGATTCCGGAACTCCTCCGGGGTCAGGCCCTTCAATCTTACCTGCCTCCGGCTCGTGTTCCAGTGGACTATGTATTCCTCCAGGTCGCGTTTGAAATCCTCGAACGTCTTCCACTCGCGG
The DNA here is from genome assembly GCA_902496335.1 of uncultured Collinsella sp. Lineage (GTDB taxonomy): Bacteria > Actinomycetota > Coriobacteriia > Coriobacteriales > Coriobacteriaceae > Collinsella. Next base: position 44,434 of record CABVAO010000002.1, on the reverse strand, counting down.
CCCCTGTAGAACTCGTCCTTGACGTGGCCGAAGAGCTGCTCGGTGGCGGCATTGTCGATGCAGTTCGCCTTCCTGGACATGCTCTGGACGATGCCGGCGGCCTCGAGCCTGGATGTGTACGAGGCGTGCTGGTACTGCCAGCCCCGGTCCGAGTGCATGGTCGGGGCGGCGCCCTCGGGGATCTTGGGCAGCAGCTCGTCGAGCATCCTCGCCTGCTGGGACATGTCTGGCGTGGTCGATATGTCGCTCGCCACGATCTCCTTGGTGCAGAAGTCCAGCGTCGGGGCCCAGTAGGCCTTGCCGCCGGCCACCTTGAACTCGGTGACGTCCGTCCCCAGCTTCCGCCACGGGGCCCCGGCGTCGAAATCCCTCGCGATCACGTTCTCGAACGTCCTGCCGACGACGCCCCTGTACGAGTTGTACCTGTGGTAGGCCGTCTCGCGTCTGATGCCGCAGCGAATCCCCATCTCGCGCATCATCTTGAGCACGGTCTTGTCGGCTATCACGGCCCCCTCTTCCGCCCTGAGGCACATCGCTATCTGCCGGTGCCCGCAGCCGTTGGCGGTGCGCGAGAAGATCTCGGCGGCCGCCTCCCGGAGCTCGGGGCGCGTGGGCCTCGGAGGGTGCGCGAGGGCGTAGTAGTAGGTCGACCTCTTGAGCTCGGCGCATGCGAGCAGGTGCCCGAGCGCGTGCCCCTCGGCGCGCAGGGCCGCGACCGCTTCGGCCTTCGCCCTGGTCAGAGACCGTCCCTCTCGACCAGGGCGCGTAATTTTTTTAGGTAGGCCACCTCCGCCTCGAGCCTTCGGCACCGCTCCTCGAGCTCCTCCTCGCGGGTCCGCGGCCTCGCCTTGGAACCGCTCGGCCGGCCCTTGGGCCTCGGGCGCAGGGCCTCCGCGCCGCCCCGGCGGTATAGCGCGCACCACTTATCGAGCGGCGACATCGACATTATGCCGAACGCCGCCATCGCCTCGGTCTTCGTCATGCCGCCGTCGACGACGGCGGAGGCGGCGGCGACCTTCTGCTCGTATGTGTACCTGCCCTGCTTTCCGTCCATGCGCAGCAGCACCTCGCTCCCGAACGCGCGGTATATCTCCTGCCATCTTCTCACGGCTTCCGCTGGAAGCGAAAGGGCAATCGCGGCAGATTTATACCCGTGCCCGAGCTCGAAGAGCCCTATGGCCGCCTTCCTGGCCTCGACATCATGCTTCACCCTCAAATCAACGCGCATAAAGAAAGCCTCCCATTTCTCATGTCCAAGAAATGGGAGGCAGTTCACAAAAAATGGGCGGCCTTCTTATTTGTCAAGTCTCAAAGGACGAGAGAATCTACCATTTCTACCCCGTCCCCAAATGCAGGTGTGGGCTAGATGACGTAGTCGTAGCCATGGTTGGGAGCGACAAGTTGATCGAGCGTCACGCCGTCGAGGTAATCGTTGATGAGCTTGTCCAGGTTCTTCCACACGTCGAGCGTGGGACACTCATCAGATCGCGAGCAACCCTTGCAGTCGCCATCCAGGCAGGCGACCGGCGCCAGGCTGCCCTCGGTCAAGCGCAGGATCTCGCCCACCGTGTACTGCTCGGGCGGGCGCGTGAGCACGTAGCCGCCGCCCTTGCCACGCATGCCCGAGAGCATGTTGGCGCGCACGAGCGTAGCCAAGATGTTCTCGAGATATTTCTCGGAAATCCCCTGTCGCGCCGCAATCTCTTTGAGCGGGATGCGACCGGCCGCCTGGTGCTCGGCCAGGTCAACCATAACGCGCAGGGCGTACCTGCCCTTAGTAGAAACCAACATATATAGTGCTGCCTTTCGGTCTTTTAGTCCGTTGAAATTCTAGCCGAAAAATTAGCTTTGGAAATACCCGTTCCGGTCAAGATGGTTAATCGACTCGTAATAATCTTCTATTTCCTATTGCATTACTAGGCTTTAGTGTCTACTATGCTTGCCAACAGCTAAACGAACAACCTATAAGGTTTATGGGTTTATCTGCTAGACACGCCGTAAAACCACACGGCAACCAGCAACTTGAACACTTTGGAGGTTCACCATGAGCAAGGTTTACACGTCCATCGATCAGCTTATCGGCCACACCCCGCTTCTGGAGCTCACTCACTTTGAGGCCGACGAGGACCTCAAGGCTCGCGTGCTCGTCAAACTGGAATACTTCAACCCCGCCGGCTCCGTTAAAGACCGCGTCGCCAAGAACATGATTGACGAGGCCGAGAAGGCAGGCAAGCTCGTGCGCGGCGGCGACTACACCATCATCGAGCCCACGAGCGGCAACACCGGCGTCGGTATCGCCTCCGTGGCGGCCGCCCGCGGCTACAAGGTGATCATCACCATGCCCGAGACCATGTCCGTCGAGCGCCGCAAGCTGATGCAGGCATACGGTGCGCAGCTCGTGCTCACCGACGGTTCCAAGGGCATGAAGGGCGCTATCGCCAAGGCCGAGGAGCTGCAGAAGGAGACTCCCAACAGTATCATCGCCGGCCAGTTTGTGAACCCCGCCAACCCCGCCATCCACAAGGCCACGACCGGCCCCGAGATCTGGGACGACACCGACGGCAAGGTCGACATCTTCGTCGCCGGCGTTGGCACCGGTGGTACCGTGACCGGCGTGGGCGAGTTCCTCAAGGAGCAGAACCCCGAGATTAAGGTCGTCGCCGTCGAGCCCGCCACCTCCCCGGTGCTCTCCAAGGGCCAGGCCGGCCCGCACAAGATCCAGGGCATCGGTGCCGGCTTTGTGCCCGACGTCCTCGACACCCAGGTCTACGACGAGATCATCCCCGTCGAGAACGACGACGCCTTTGCCACCGGCCGCGCCGTGGGCCACAAGGAGGGCGTGCTCGTGGGCATTTCGTCCGGTGCCGCCGTGTGGGCCGCACTGCAACTGGCCAAGCGTCCCGAGAACGAGGGTAAGACCATCGTGGCGCTGCTCGCCGATACCGGTGAGCGCTACCTGTCCACGGCACTCTTCCAGGACTAAGGGCCCGTCACTTGTCGATAGGCCCATGGCATGCCGGCCTACCCTCTCTTCTGGCCGCCTGAGCCCATCTCGTTAGGGTGTCCCACGAGACGTCCGAACTTGCTACAATGTCTGCGGCGCGGAACCAGCCTCCCGCGCCGCTTTTCTTTTTTGGCCACATGCCACCAAGGAGAACCTCCCCATGCACAACAAGCGCGTGCTCGTCGCCATGAGCGGCGGCGTCGATTCCAGCGTGACCGCGTACCTGCTCAAAAGCCAGGGCTACGAATGCGTCGGTGCCACCATGCGCCTCACCTGCCCCGCACCCGACCCCGCCACGGGCATGAGTAAGGTCGACCGCGACATCGCCGACGCGAAGGCGGTCGCCGAGCGCCTGGGGATCCCCCATCATGTGCTCGACCTGCAGCAGACGTTCGACCACAGCGTTATCGAGCGCTTTGTGAACGCCTACCAGGAGGGGCTGACGCCCAACCCGTGCATTATCTGCAACCGCCACATTAAGTTTGGCGCGCTGCTCGATGCGGCGCTGGACATGGGCTGCGACTACATCGCAACGGGACATTACGCCAAAACAAGCCAGGCGGCAGATGGCACCTGGCAGCTCCATCGCGGCGAGGACCCCAAAAAGGACCAAAGCTACTTTTTGTATTCGCTTACGCAGGAGCGCCTGGCGCACACGATCTTTCCGCTGGCAGGCCTAAACAAAGAGCGCGACGTGCGCCGAATAGCCGCCGAGCAGGGCTTTACCAACGCCCAGAAGGCCGAAAGCGAGGATATCTGCTTTATTCCAGACGGTGACTACGCGGGCTATATCGAGCGCCGCTGCGGACATCCCGCTGCGCCGGGTGACATTGTGTGGCGCGACGGCAGCGTGGTCGGGCGCCACAACGGCGCGCTGCGCTACACCATCGGCCAGCGCAAGGGCCTGGGCGTCGCGATGGCGCATCCCGTGTACGTAACGGGCGTCGACGCCGACAGCAGCACCGTGCATCTGGGCGAGGCCGAGGACCTAACGGCCACAGCGCTCACGGCCAACGACTGGATCTGGAGTGCCCCTGCCGACCGCATGAAGGCAGAGCTCACGTCCGGTGGCATTCGCGTAGGTGCCAAGTACCGCTATCGTCAGAAAGACCAGGCAGCGACCCTTGCGCGCGGCGAAGACGGGCAAATGCTGCTAACTTTTGACGACCCGCAGCGCGCCATCGCCCCCGGCCAAGCCGTTGTAGTCTACCGCGGCGACATCGTCCTCGGCGGCGGCACGGTGACCGGCGCACTTAAGTAGCCCCATCCCCTTCATAAATTGCGGTGAAATAGGGACTGTTTAAGCGTTTAAAACCGCCAAACAGTCCCTATTTCACCGCAACTTAGAGAGGACGGCCTCGGTCGGTACTGCCGTATCAGCCGAGGCCGCTGCATCGCTAGCGTTGTACGTAGGCGCGGACCAGCTCGTAGGTATTGCGCACGCCGTCGATGTGGCTGCGCTCGTAGTTGTGGCTCGCGTACACGCCGGGGCCGATCAGGCCGTGACGGATGTCGTAGCCGGCCGAGAGCGTGGCCTCAACGTCCGAGCCGTAGTGCGGATACACATCGATGGCGTAATCGAGCTCCAGCTCGCGCGCGATGTTGGACAGCGTGGTTACCAGGTCGTAGTTGTACGGACCGCCCGAATCCTTGGCGCAAATCGACACCATGCGCTCGGTGCAGCCCAGGTCGTCGCCCACGCAGCCCATGTCAACGCTGATCATCTCGCGCGTGTCGGCCGGCACAAAGGCACCGCCGTGGCCGACCTCCTCGTACACCGTAAAGAGCAACGAAACCTTGCGCGAAAGCGTCACCTCGCCTTCGGCGACGGCGCGGGCCAAACCCAGCAGAATCGACGCGGACAGCTTGTCGTCAAGGAAGCGACTCTTGATGTAGCCGCTCTCCGTCACCGTGGTGCGCGGATCCATAGCGATGATGTCGCCGGTTTGAATACCCAGCTCGAGCACATCGTCCTTGCTGTCAACGTTCTCGTCGAGCAGGATTTCCATGTTCTTCTCGATGGTCTTGACCGGCTCATCGGCCACATGCGCCGAAGGCTCGGTATTGAGGACCACGCCCGTGTAGACATTGCCGTCGCGCGTATAAACGGTGCAGTTCTCGCCATCGGCCGTAGACCACTGATGCCCGCCGAGGGTCGTGGGGCGCAGGCGACCATTGTCCTTAATGGAACGCACCATGGCGCCCAGGGTATCGACATGGCTCGCCAACACGAGCGGCTCACCCTCACCACCAAGCCCAACGAGCACATTGCCCTTATTGGAGCGCTCGGGCCCAAAGCCCATATCGCGCAACGTCTCCATCAGATAATCAGTCGCCGCACGGGTATAGCCCGTCGGCGAAGCGATAGAAGTCAGCGTCTTAAGCTGTCCCGCGATATAGGAGAGCGTCTCCTCTAGAGAAGCATCGATTACAGAAGCCATGTGCATCCTTCCAAGCAAAACTAAGACCGAGTCCCGATTTTAACCGTTCTACACGCGCAAGGCTCTGGGAGCCGAGCCACCTCCAGACGTCCTCCCGCCGATTTTACGCACGCGCACGGCTTACAATCCCAATCTTGCATAAATCCTATCGGTATCTGCATAGAAATGAGGAATCTTTTTGCTTCGTCTCAGGGTACCCCACCTTGGGCCGTGCAAAAAACGGAGTATTCAGCACCGTGGGCCCCAACGACCCCATCGCGAACGACAAAACGACGCGGTTACAGCAGTGTTGCAGGTCGTCGCAAACCAAAAACGCGGCGACAGCCCCCTCCACTCATCGATAGCCCGCCCACAATGGCTGTCGATGGGCGCCTGCGGGCCACTACGGGCCATTCAAAACGTTATGCATTTTTCAGAGCCTGCTGAATACTCCCAAAAATGCACGCTGGGAAGTGCACCACCTATCCGCAGCGGGCAGTATGCCTTGGTTTTGCCCGTTTCGGGACATCGACGCAGCACAAAAAGCCCCGCCGCGCGTAGCGCGGCGGGGCCAGTGGCAAGTCAAAAGACCATACGCCTACAGGCGAAAGAACACCAAACTAGGCTAGGCAGCCGGGCAGATCTTCTTGAAGAGCTCGATGACGTCGTCGAGCGTCGCCTCGCGCGGGTTACCCGGGAAGCAAGCGTCGGCCATGGCGTCCTTAGCCAGGACCTCGATCTCGTCAGCCTTCATGGCCTCGCAGACGTGCGGGATGTTCACGTCGGCGGAAAGCTGCTTGACGGCGGCGATGGCGGCGTCGGCGGCCTCGTCAGTGCTCATGCCCGTGGTGTCAACGCCCATGGCGACGGCGACCTTGGCCAGGCGCTCGGCGCAAACCGGCTTGTTGAACTCCATGGCGATCGGCAGCAGCATGGCGCAAGCGACGCCGTGCGGGGTGTCGTAGTGAGCGGACAGGGTGTGAGCCATGGCGTGGTCGATGCCCAGGCCGACATTGGAGAAGCCCATGCCGGCGACATACTGGCCAAGGGCCATGCCCTCGCGGCCGGAACCGGGCTGACCGGACTTGGCCTCGGCGACAGAGTCGCGCAGGTTCTCGCTGATCAGCTTTATAGCCTCGAAGTGGAACATGTCGGAAAGCTCCCAGGCGCCCTTGGTGGTGTAGCCCTCGATGGCGTGGGTCAGTGCGTCCATGCCAGTGGAAGCGGTCAGGCCGGCGGGCATGGAAGCCATCATGTCGGGATCGACGACAGCGACCTCGGGGGCATCGTTGGTGTCGACGCACACGAACTTGCGGACCTTCTCGGGGTCGGTGATGACGTAGTTGATGGTCACCTCAGCGGCGGTACCGGCGGTCGTCGGCACAGCGATAGTGAACACGGCATGGTTCTTGGTGGGAGCAACGCCCTCGAGGCTGCGGACATCGGCAAACTCGGGGTTGTTGATGATGATGCCGATGGCCTTAGCGGTGTCCATGGAGGAGCCGCCACCGATGGTCACGATAGCGTCAGCCTCGGCGGCCTTGAAGGCCTCGACGCCGTCCTTGACGTTCTGAATCGTGGGGTTGGGCTTGATCTCGGAGTAGAGGCTCCAGGCGATGCCAGCGGCGTCGAGCTCGTCGGTCACCTTGGCGGTAACGCCAAACTTGACCAGATCGGGATCGGAGCAGACGAAGATCTTCTTGTAGCCGCGACGCTGGAGCTCGCCGGGGATCTCCTTGATGGCGCCGGAACCATGATAAGAGATGGTATTGAGAACGAAACGATTAGCCATTGATAGCCTCCCATCGTGTGCGAGGCACCCATTACGCCCCACGCTATGAGTCCCATCCTAACGCTTTTGAAACAAAAAACGCGTGAGAACGTCAAACTATTTAAAGCGTTTCAACAGACGATGAAAAATATTGCGGCAAAGGGACAGCCCCTTTGCCGCATTCGGTTACTTTCGGCAGCCCTCTTTCCAAGCCTCGGCCGCAACCTTCCAGCGTAAGCGCAAGTCGCGCTCGCGGTCGATGAACATGATGGCAAACGCGACAAACAGCAGCAAGCTCGCCACGACGATGGCGTGCAGGCCCATGCGCTCAATACACCAGTTGCCCAACACGGCGCCAAACACAAAGGTAAAGATCACGCCAAAGTACAGCAGGCCGTTTTCCAAAAAGCCGCGCCTGTGGGTGATGATGTAATCGTCCACGTTTTGCAGCGCGTTGCGCAAGTTGCCGATGCACATGGTCGTGGCGATGCCGTGACCATGTATCTTGCGGAAGCTCTCAACCTGCATGCCGCAGGCAAACGAGGTGAGGCAGTTAGCGAGCAGATTGTAACCGCCACCGGGGATAAAGCTCACGCCCAGCAAGATGACGGCTTCAAAGAACACCGTCACCTGACGCCAGTGGATCACACTGCCAAACCGCTCGTGTACCAGGTCGGCAAGCATAATACCCACGGCAAACGACACCACAGGGAAGAAGTAGCGCCCCGCAAGTGCCCAGTTGCCCTCCGAGATGCTCACGCCCACGAGCAAGATGTTGCCCGTCTGCGCGTTGGCGAAAACATGGTCGCGCCCAATGTACGAATACACGTCCATAAAGCCACCGGCGAGCGCCAAGATGATGCCCAGCTCAATAGACTCCGATATCTGTTTGGCACGCTGCATCGTCGTGCATCCTCCTTGTTGACGACTCTCTCGTGCGTTGGCGGAAACATAGCCGCCGTTCATACTGTAACCCATTGACAACATGGCGTGCGCGCGAGACGACCCCTTCGACACAGGGATACACAGTCTGGAAACAAACGACACCCGCATCGACACGCCGATCCGCCAGCTCGTGTACTCCACCAGTCTTTTTAGCCCCGTCCCAAAAAGACTGGTTACAATTACGTGCAGCATACAAACACCGGGAGGGATCGTGGCAAAAAAGCCTCAGCACGCTCAGAACAACCAGCGTAGTCAGCAGGGCAAACAGGGCCAGCAGCAAAAGCGCGGCGGTAAGGCGCAGGACTCGCGACCCACGCATGCCTCTGCAGCGCCTGTCCGCCCCTGGCGCCCGGGCCGCGACAAGTTCCTCCCCGTCAGCCGCGCCGACATGGATGCGCGCGGCTGGGACCAGTGCGACTTTGTCTACATCTGCGGCGACGCCTACGTGGACCATCCCAGCTTTGGCATGGCCATCATCAGCCGCGTACTCGATGCACACGGTTACAAAGTGGGCATCATCTGCCAGCCTGACTGGACCGATCCCGCCAGCATCAGCGTACTCGGTGAGCCGCGCCTGGGCTTTTTGGTCAGTGCCGGCAACATGGACTCCATGGTCAACCACTATTCGGTGACCAAGCACCGCCGCCACACCGACGCCTATACCCCTGGTGGCGAGGAGGGGCGCCGTCCCAATCGTGCCGTCACGGTCTACGGCAACCTCATCCGCCAGACGTTCAAGGACGCTCCCATCATCATCGGCGGCATCGAGGCGAGCCTACGCCGTCTGGCCCACTACGACTACTGGCAGGACAAGCTCAAGCGTTCGGTACTGCTCGACTCGGGCGCCGACATCCTCATCTACGGCATGGGCGAGCACGCGATTGTCGAGATTGCCGACGCGCTCGACGCGGGGCTGCCCGTCGATCAGATCACCTATATCAACGGCACCGTCTACCGCACGGGTTCGCTCGACGAGGTCTACGACTACGACCTGCTGCCCAGCTGGGACGACCTTGCCGCCGACAAGCTCAACTACGCACGCAGCTTCAATGTGCAGCAGCAGAATATGGACCCCATCACCGGACACCGCCTGGTAGAGCCCTACCCCAACGGCGTGTTCGTGGTGCAGAACCCGCCGTCGGCGACGCTCACCACCGACGAGATGGACGAGGTGGCCGAGCTCCCCTACGCACGCGATTGGCATCCCGACTACGACGCGGCGGGCGGCGTGCCGGCCTTTGCCGAGATCAAGTTTTCCATTAGCTCCAACCGCGGCTGTTTTGGCGAGTGCTCGTTTTGCGCCCTCACCTTCCACCAGGGCCGCGTGCTGCAGATGCGCAGTCACGACTCGATTATGCGCGAGGCCGAGCTGCTCACGCGCGACCCCGAGTTTAAGGGCTACATCAACGACGTGGGCGGACCGACGGCAAACTTTAGCCGCCCTGCCTGCGACAAACAGCTCAAGCACGGCGTGTGCAAGAACAAGCGCTGCCTGTGGCCGAGCGTGTGCAAGAACATGGTGGTCGACGAGAGCGGCTACACACAGCTGCTGCGCGACCTGCGCCAGCTGCCGGGCGTCAAAAAGGTCTTCGTGCGCAGCGGCATCCGCTTTGACTACACCATGGCCGATGCCTCGGACGAGTTTTTGCGCGAGCTGCTGGAGCACCATGTCTCGGGCCAGCTGCGCGTAGCGCCCGAGCACGTGAGCGACGCGGTGTTGTCCGTGATGGGCAAGCCGAGCCGCGCCGTCTACAACGCGTTCTGCCGTAAATTTGAACGCCTGAACCGCGAATACGGACTCAAGCAGTATGTGGTGCCGTATCTGATCTCGAGCCACCCCGGCTCGACGATGAAGGAAGCCGTGGACCTTGCCGAGGCCGTGCGCGACATGGGCTACATGCCCGAGCAGGTGCAGGACTTCTACCCCACGCCGTCCACCATGTCGACATGCATGTACTACACCGGCGTGGACCCGCGCACCATGCAGCCGATCTACGTGGCGCGCGACCCACACGAAAAGGCCATGCAGCGTGCGCTCATCCAATACCGCAAGCCCGAGAACTACAAGCTTGTGCGCGAGGCGCTGGAAAAAGCTGGCCGCCGAGATCTAATCGGCTACACCAAGCATTGCCTGATCCGTCCCGTGCCGCCGCGCCCGGGCGAGACATCGGCCAGCGGCGGGCATGGCACCGGCAAGAAGGGCGGCAAGGCCCACGGTGGCGCCGCCGGCAAGGGACCCAAGGGCAGCAAGGGCCACGGCGGCATGTCGCGTGCGCAAAACACCGCAGGTCGCAATCGCGCGGCCCAGGGACGGCAGGGCGCCAACGGAGGCGGCAGGCGCAACTAGGGCAGCGGTGCGCTCGCTGCGTCCATCCCACACGCGTGGCGCAGCGAGCGCATTGCCTCAACGAGGATGACGCCGGCGATGGCGACCGTGACCACCACGTCGAGCGAGGTGTTCACAAACCAGAGCAACGTCATGAGATACGACCCGGCATTAAAGGCAAAGTGCAGCAGGATCGTGTAGCGGAGCTTTCCGGTCGTCACGAGCACCCAACCAAAGATGAGGCCGGCGGCACCCGCGTAGCAACCTTGCACCCAATTCATGTGCATAAAGCCGAAGATTGCCGCCTGCAGCACAATCGCCGCAGCGATACCCCACGTGCTTGGGGCCGCCCAGGGCACCATGGCGCCGTCCTGCGCGCTCGCACGACGCCGGCGCTTCCAAAGTGGGCGGCACTGCGGATTAAACGCTCGGAGCGAAAACTCAAAAATAATGCCGCGCACCAGCAGCTCTTCACAAAACGGGGCGCCGAGCACCGTGGTCAGGACGGCGAGATAGCTGGTGTCGCCCATGCCTGTTTCCTCGACAAGCTCGCTGTAGTCGGCCGCGGCATCGGGCAACAACGACAGCGCGGCGTCGGTCACGTAGCCAACAACCACCTGCAGGGCCAGGCCGATCACGATAACGCAGGCGATGCGTTTCCACGCCCCACGCGCTCCCCCGCCGAGCGGGTGCTCGCTTTGCCGGCGTGCCATAAACGAACGCGGCCACAGATAACGCCACCACAGCAGCGCCATCAAAAACGATGCTGTCTGCGCGACGGCCTGAAGCAATTGAATGTCGAGGTCATCGATCGAAAAACCCATGAACACCGATGCGACGCCAAGGGCGGAAAACAAAACGACGCTCAGGGCAATATCGGCAGCGACGACGCCAAAACAGGCAAGCGCCCAAATCATCGCATTGAGCATGCCAACCTCCTCCCGACGACTAGTCATTGGGGACGTTCTTCAACGACTAGCTGTTGGGGACACTCTTTGCCAAAGGCCCCGCTGGGCGAGATGTCGAACGGGAAGGTGCCGCAGCGATTGAACGCGGCGATAAACATGCGGATGGCGTTGGACGGCGTGGTGCCCACGAGCTGGGTTGCCGCCGCGAAGGCTGCCTTCTCCTCGGGCAAGACCTTCGCGACTACGGGGGTCATGTGTTCTGCCATGGCGCTTCCTTTTTGAAACGACGGTAGTGCGGATAGATGCGGGCCACGCGGCTGGGCGACGGGCTGTGAAGGCAACCCGATTGGCCCGCATCCGGAGTTTGTTTCTGCGGCGTTGGTATTACTTGGTATTCCTAAGTATTACCCCGCAGATAGAATACCACACCCGACCCCATGGGGACGGAGGAAAACGAATCATTTTGTTGCTCAGTTAGTATTTAGAGCGTGATGATGTCCGAGATATCGAGGGCCTGAACGTCGGCAGCGTCATGCGTGGCAAGCAACAGCGTGCGGCCGTCGAGCAGGTCGAGCACGGCCTCGGCCGTCGCATCGCGCGCGGCGGCGTCCAGGCCGGTAAAGGGCTCATCCAGAATGACGGCACAGCCGCCACACAGCAGGGCTCGAGCGATCTCGACACGACGGCGCTGCCCGCCCGAAAGCTCAGCCACGCGAACATGCACGTCGATTCCCGGCACCAACCGGCGCAGCAAGGTCGTAGCGTTCGAAGCATCCACGCGCGCATCGGCACACACCAGCACGTTATCCAAAGCCGAGCTGCCCTCTACCAAGCGTGCATCCTGAAACACCATCGAGCACGGCGCGCACTCCCCCGCTGTCAACGAAAGCAGCGTCGACTTGCCCATGCCCGAAGCGCCCATCACGCAGATACGCCCACCCGCAGGCACGTTGAGCACCAGACCATCCAGCGCCGGTGCCCAGGGCGCACGATCGCCCACGGCAAGCGCAAGCTCCGCTGCGGCGCCATCGCTCGCAGCCCCCGCACGCCCGCGCAGTCCATGCCCATGCGCCCGCACGGCCGCGCGCCACGCCACGGGTCCCGAAACCCGCAGCAGCCACACCAGCACGCGCTCACACGCCCACGAGGCGGCAACGACCAGCACGGTCCACGCCAGCAAATCAGCCGTCTCAATCAAAAGCTTTGCCTGATAGATGCGCTCGCCCACGGTGCCCACCGCCATGCCGATCAGCTCGGCTGCCACGCCGGCCTTCCAGCTCATGCCGATCACGGCGCGGGCGCACGAAAGCACAAACGGCAGGACTTCGCGCCAGGTATGGGCGCAAAACAGGCGCCAGCCGCGCACGCCATGCAGGCGAAACATCTGCTCCAGCGGTTTATTCACCTGAGCCAGCCCCTCGGCCAGCGAAAAATACACGCCCGGCAGCGCCATCAAAAAGACCGCCGCGATGCTCACGCGCGCCGACCCCAGCCAGATAAGCAGCAGGACCACCACGCAGGCAACCGGTGTCGCCTTTACAAACGACAGTGCCGGAGCCACCAGGTGCGCAAACGCCCGCGAACGTGACGAAATCCCGGCAAGCACGCCACCACACACCGCGGCAAGCGCCAGCCCGCCCAGTATTCGCGCGCCCGAGCCCGCCAAAATCGCCCAGGTGCCGCCATCGCACACCAGGCGCAGCAGTGCCAAGGCAACAGCACCCGGACCCGGCAAAATCAACGGCTGCGCCACAAGACCCGCTACCAGCACCCACACGGCAAGCCAAAAGGCGGCAACGGCACCTGCTGCCGTCACCGCCTTCATTCGCTCTGTCATGTGTCGAGCAAACGCACGCACGGGCTACTCCATGTAGTAGAAATCGTCAGCCGGAAGTTTACCACCCACGGCGCTCGCGTCCGCGTCGGCCAGCACCTGCAGATACCCACTAAGTGCCGCCTTCATATCCTTGCCCGTCTGGCAGACAAGCATGCACCCGGGAATCGCCTTCTCGGCGATCTTGGCGTTGTCCACGATGCCGGCATCGACCACGGTCTGCGCCCAGTCTGCCGGTGACACATTGACAGCCTTAAAGCTCGCCGCATGGCAGCTCAAGAACTCCGCCACGGCCTCGGGATGTTCCTCGGCAAACGCGCGGCGCACCACGGTCACGCCCGTCAGCAGGCGCGAACCCGTGTCATCCGCCAGCTCATCCCACACATCGGTCAGGCTTACCGGCGCTGACAGCTTGCCTTCGCTCTTGGCGATGGCAGCGGTCTTGAACGGCTCCGGCAGCACGCCCACGGCAGAAGGATCGGCAAGCAGGGCCGACAGCACCTCGGTGGGCTCGCTCTTAAACTCGAGCGTCACCTGGCCGGTCAGGCCCGTGCGCTCCAGCAGGAAGTTCATGACGTACTCTGGCGTGGTGCCCTTGCCCGTCATGTAGACGGTGCGACCCGCCAGATCGCCAAACGAGGCCACATTCGCGTCGCCCGTCACCACATTCAGCACACCCAGCGTGTTGATGTCGATGACCTGCACCGCGCCCTCGGTCTTGTTGTAGAGTACGCTCGCCACGTTGGCGGGCACCAGGGCAATGTCGATATCGCCCTGAATGACCTTGGGCACAATCTCATCGGCGGCAGTATTGATCGCAAAGTCGAACTCATTGTCCGTCTCGCCATCGGCCGCCCGGTCCATAAACTGCACCAGACCAATCGAGGTCGGCCCCTTGAGCGAGGCGACGTGCACCTCGACCGGCTCTGCAGCAGCACCGGCGCCGTCCGTGGCAGCCGAGCCCGCGGCGGACCCGGTACCAGCAGCCCCGCCGCCACAGCCCGCGAGCGCAAGCGACAGGGCGCCCGCGGCGAGCGCCGAGGCAAACCCCCGGCGCGACATCTCAAAATCAAACGCGCGCATCGCTAGCACGTCCCCTCGTTAGGCATCGTCCATGCGTGATGGTCGGTATGCAGCAGCTCCTCGGCCAGCGGCGAGAGCGGCTCGCCCAAGAACTCGCGGTAGCACGCCTGGACATCGGGATTCTCGTGCGAGAAGCGAATGTCCGCAGCGGCATCCAGACCCCACAGCACCTGACCGCGCTCGGCTGCCAGCTCGCAGCCGTCGTGGATGGGCTGACCGCCGCCACCGACGCAGCCGCCCGGGCATGCCATGACCTCAACGAAGTCATAGCTCACGCGGCCGTCGCGAATCGCGTCGAGCAGACGGGCGGCATTGCCCAGCCCGTGTGCCACGGCGACGCGTACCTTGGTGCCATCGATATCGGCCACGGCCTCCTTCCAGCCGTCCAGCCCGCGCACATCGGTAAAAAAGTCGGCGTCGGGGTTCTTGCCCGTCACCAGGTAATAGGCCGAGCGCACGGCGGCCTCCATCACGCCGCCCGTGGCGCCAAAGATCACACCCGCGCCCGTGCCAAAGCCCAGCGGCGTATCGAGCGGCTCCTCAACCAGCGTATCCACGCTCACGTGGCTCGCGCGGATCATGCGCACCATCTCGCGCACCGTCAGCGCAACGTCCACATCGGGCGTACCGTCCTCGCCCACCATGCTCGGTAACGCGCACTCGGCCTTCTTGGCCGTGCACGGCATCACGGACACCACAAACAGACGCTCGGGCTCCACGCCCAGTACCTTGGCGTAGTAGGTCTTGGCGATGGCGCCGAACATCTGCTGCGGCGACTTTGACGTGGACAGGCTGTCGACAAACTCGGGGTAACGTGCCTTCACAAAGCGTACCCAGCCCGGGCAGCAGCTCGTAAACATGGGCCAACCGCGGCTGTCGTCCTCGCCCTTGGCGGCCTTACCCAGGCGCTCGAGCAGTTCGGAGCCCTCTTCCATAATGGTGAGGTCGGCCGAGAAATCGGTGTCGAACACGTACTCAAAGCCAACGCGGCGCAGTGCGCAGGCCAAGCGCTCAACGGTGGCCTCCTCGCGAGATATGCCGAGCTCCTCGCCCCAGGCGCTGCGCACGGCCGGCGCGATCTGCACCAGCACGATCTTATCGGGATCGGCGAGAGCATCGAACACGGTCTCGGTATCGTCACGCTCGCGCAGGGCGCCCGTCGGGCAATGCGTGATGCACTGACCGCACGCGACGCAATCGGTCTTGCCGATCGGCGCACGCCCGCGGGTGCCCACGGCGGTATGCGTGGCGCGGTTGGTCAGGTCCCAAATCCCTAAGCCCTGCACGCTCTCGCACACCTTGATGCAGCGCATGCATTTGATGCACTTGTCGTTATCGCGAATGATGGGGAAATCGAAGTCCCAGCTCTCGCGCGCCAGGTGCTGCTCGTACGGCAGATAGAAGATGCCCAGGTCGTTGGCGATGGTCTGCAGGTTGCAGTTACCACTGCGCACGCAGCTCGTGCAGCGCGAGTCGTGCTGGGACAGCAGCAGTTGCACGTTGGTGCGACGCGCCTCGCGGGCTTTGGGGCTGTTGGTGTGGACCACCATGCCGTCGAGCACGTAGTTGTTGCAGGCGGCAACCAGCTGGTCACAGCCCTCAACCTCGACCACGCACACGCGGCAACCGCCAATCTCGTTTAGATCGCGTAGGTAGCACAGGGTGGGAATCTGGATGCCGACGGACTTGGCCGCGTCCAGGATCGTGGTGTGCTCGGGCACCACGACCTCACAATTATCGATAGTGAGCTTGACCATGTTGAGTGCTCCGCTTTCGGTGTTGTCGCTGACAGTGGTTTTGTTGAGCCCTACCATTCCAGGTTCCTCCCTCCGCGGAACGCGCCAAATCCAAAGTGGTCGCAACGCAGGCAGCGGCTTGCCTCCTGGCGTGCCTCCTCCTCGGTGAGGCCCTGCTCGACCAGATTCCAATCGTGGATGCGCTCGCCGGCCTCGCGCTCGCCCAGCTCGCAGCGGCCGCACTCGTGCTTACCCTTAAACTGCACGGTCGGCAGTTCGACGTCGAGCTTAATCTTGTGGTCAAAGCCCAGGTAGCGGTCGATATTTGCCGAAGCAACGCGGCCGGCGTTGATGGCCCGGATGACGGTGGCGGGACCGGTCTGGCAGTCACCGCCGCTAAAGAGGCCATCGAAGTTAGGCACGGCGCCATCCGAATCGGTGACCACGCAGCCCCACTTACAGGCGATGCCCATGTCCTCAAACGGCTTGGAGTCGATGTCCTGGCCAATGGCCACAAACACGCGCTCGCAGGGAATGACGCGCTCGGGCGTGGCGGCGGCACGCGGGGCTGGACGCCCACGACGGGGCTCGCCGATAATCTGCGGCTGCACGCGCAGGCCACTCACGCAACCCTCCTCGCCCGTCTCGATAGCGAGCGGGGCCGTGAGCTCCAGAACCTCGCAGCCCTCGGCCTGGGCGCCGGCAATCTCGGCATCCTGGGCCGTCATGTCGCAGATGCGACGGCGGTAGACGATGCTTACCTTTTCGGCACCGCAGCGCACAGCAGAGCGAGCCACGTCCATGGCCACGTTGCCGCCGCCGATGACGCACACGCGCCGGCCGCTCAGGTCGGGCAGTTCGTCGTCGCCGATGGCGCGCAGCATCTTGACGGCCGACTCCACGCCGGGCGCCTCTTCGCCCGGAAGGCCGAGCTTCTTGTCGCTGTGGGCACCGATGGCCAGGTAGACGGCATCGAACTCGTCGCGCAGGCGAGCGAGCTCCTCGCCGTTCACGGAGTGGTCGAGCTCCACGTCGATACCGACGCTCAAGATCCAGTCGATCTCGGCCTGCAGGCGCTCGCGCGGCAGACGGTAGCTGGGGATGCCGTAGCGCAGCATGCCGCCCAAGTGGTGGCGCTGCTCAAAAATGGTCACCTTGTGGCCCATCACGGCCAGGTAGTAGGCACAGGAAAGGCCAGCCGGGCCGCCGCCGATCACGGAGACGCGCTTACCGGTGTTGTCCACTACATGCGGCTTGTGGTCGTTGAGGTCACTGTGCTCAACGGCAAAACGCTTGAGGGCGAGGATGTTCATGGGGTCGTCGACCATGCCACGGCGGCAATGCATCTCGCAGGGATGCTCGCACACCAGGCCGCAAACGAGCGGCAGCGGGTTATTCTTGCGGATGACCTTGACGGCATCGGCATAGCGGCCGGCCTCGACGAGCGAAATGTAACCGGGAATGTCGACATGCGCCGGACAGCCCGAGACGCACGGGACGCGGGCCTCGCGGTCAAAGCCACAGGAGTGCTCGCGGATGTGGTGCTCAAAATCGTCACGGAAACCGCGGATAGCCGTAAGCGCCATGGCGCCGGCCTCGTAACCGATGGCGCAATCGCTCGAAAGATAGATGGTGCGGGCGGTGCGCTCGATCAGATTGAGCGTGGACTCGTCGGCGCGGCCCTCGAGCACATCGGCGAGCAGATCGCTCAGCGCGCTCAGGCCCACGCGGCAGGGCGTGCACTTGCCGCAGCTCTGGGTGGAGCACAGGTTGACGAGCGCTGCCGTAAACTCAACGGGACACGGGGCGAGCGAACTCACCGCCAGACGACGTCCGAGCGCATCGTGCAGGTCGTCCATGACGGCCTGAGCGTGGCTGCGTTCCATTACGTGCAGTCGAGCCATAAGATCCCCTCTCACATGGCAGCCCGGAGGCGAGGCCGGGCGAAATTGCTACACGCACAACACTGACCTAAAAAGTTGTGAGGTCTCCATACGGTTCGGCAGGCGGTATAAAATGTCACCCTCAGCGGTGAAATAGAACATTACCGCAGATAAATGCCATATTTGATAAAACGCGTTACCAAATTGCAATATTCAATGTGAAAAAGAGCGCCTTACTATTTTTCCTTTTTGATCCGTTTTCCTCCGTCCCCTTCGGATCACATGATCCCTTGGGAACGGAGGAAAACGGATCGTTTTTGGTGCAAAAGGGCCAGGTTTGTTTGCACCAATCTCACTTGCGCTAGATGAAGAGCTCGCATTCCTTCCGCGCGACGCAAACCTTGCTCAGCATCTGGGAAACAGCGGATAGTTTGTTGGAATCAAGCTTGCGAGCACCTCGCGGACATACGGCGATGCAGCGCATGCAGGAGATGCACGCCTCGCCAGCTGCTCGTTTGGGGTCACTCTTGTCGATAGCGCAAACGGGGCACGCCGCGGCGCATGCACCGCAGGAGACACAATCCTCTGTTGCCTCGGGTGCCATGCGGTGACCTCCGGCTTGTTTATAAGGACGATTGCCGGGGATAGAGGGCCCGGACGCATCCTCAGCCAACAGCTTTTGCTGAATTTGCTGCGCAAACTCTGCGAGCTGCGCCGCATCCTGCGCATCCGGTCGCCCAGCAGCAAACTGACGAGCAACGGAATGCTCAGCAATAGCAGAAACCGCTGCAACAACCCTAAATACGGCGCGCTTCGCAACGTCCTCCAGCTCTACGAGCGTGTCCTCAAACGCGCGGTTTCCGTATACGCAAACCAAAACAGCCCGAGCCCCGTTGCCGCGCACCATGCCCAACCGGTCAGCCACCACAGCCGGGATTCTACCGGCATACGCCGGCACAGAGATTACGGCCACGTCGTCCTCAGTCATCGAGACAGCGCTGAAATCTAGCCCGCTATCGGCCAGATCGACGGTAACGGTATTCTTGCCCAGTGCCCCGGCCACAAGGCCAGACACCTTCCGCGTTCCACCCGTCGGACTAAACACAATTTCGAATACGCTCATCGAGGCACCCTCCCCTACGCCTGGCAACGCGTCAAGCCGCTTTCACATCCAGCCAGAGTATACGGCGCATGGGATCCCCGTTTTGGTGCACCAAGCACCCCAATGCACCCACCCTACGCTGTCTGCCTCTTCGTTTTGTATAAATTACGGTACAGATTGCATATACTTACTGGATACCGCCGCGTTCTCCTGAGGTACCCCATCCCGGCACGTGCAAAAAACGGAGTATTCTGCAACGTGACCGCGTCAGCACCGCCGCGGGTGGGCAAAACTGTAGGGCGCCGTATCATTCTAAGTCCCGACATGGCGAGAATGACGCGCCCCTGCTCCGGAAAACGGCGAAATCTGACTCGGAACGCTCGCTAGGGATATCCGAAGGCCACCGTTGGCGACGTCGAATCATATGCAGACAACTCGAACTGCAGAATACTCCAAAAAATGCACGGCGCACCCCATGGGACCCATTGCTGCATGGCAGAAAATAGGTCCTCGGCATCCCCCAGATGCATTCCCGAGAACATCACGTTTGAATTAGCGATGGACACGGCAAACAAAAGGGCCCGAGCGTTGTTTGCTCGGGCCCTTAGCTTGTCTCACGCTAGCGCGCGATGCGCATCTTACTTGCGCTTGCCGCCGCCGTCGCCGGGGCGACGGGAGCTGCCACCGCGCTTGCCGCCACGGCTGTTGCCGTAGCTGCCACGGTTATCGCGACCGCCGGCACGGCCGCCACGGGAGCCGGCCTGGTTGCCGCCACGACCACCACGATAGCCGCCGCGACGCTCTTCGCGGGTATCGTCGTAGTTGCGCCAGTCATCGCGACGATCGCGGCTGGCACGCGGGTCACGACGATCACGCGACTCGTTAGAACGACCAGCGCCGCCGCGGCCGCCATTGCCGCGAGCACCCTCGCGACGCTCGCCGCCGCGGCTACCGCGCTCTTCAAAGCGCTTGCCGCCACGGGACTCACCGCCACGGGCAGTACGCTCACCGCGACCCTCGCCGCCGCGACGCTCATCACGGCCGCCGCGCTCGTCATCACGACCGGAACGCCGGCGGTCGCCCTCGCGCTCGACACGACGACGACCGCCGCGGTCCTCGTCCTCACGACGACGGCGGTGTGCCTCGCCCTGGAACTGCTTGGCACGACGCTCGGCACGGTTGCCGCGCGCAGGCTGCTCAGCGGCACCAGCACCGCCGCGCTCCTCGGCAGCTACCTCGCGAGCCACGCTCTCAACAGCCTCGTCCACGCGAGCCTGAACGCCCTCGCGCACGCGGGTCTTGCCGCCGCGCTTGGGACGGCTCGGACGCTCGCCGTCGCCGCGGCGCTCGTCGCGACCGCGGTTGGAACGTCCAGCCACATCGCCGTAATCGTCGCCGTTGCGCTTGCCATCGCGACGCGCCTGCTCAAGCTTCTTCTTGCTCTTGGACTTGCCGCGTTTAGTCTTCTTCTTCACCTTAAAGGCCGCAGGGTCGCGCTCGGGATCAACCGCAGGCGGGTTGGGACCCACATGCAGGTCGCCGGCCTCGTAGATGTCGGCGGTCTTGTCCATGAGCTTCTCGATCTCGTAGAACTCATCGACGTCTTGCTCGGTCACAAACGTGATGGCCCAACCCAGCTCGCCGGCGCGGCCCGTACGGCCAATACGGTGGATGTAGTCGGTCGGCTCGGCCGGCACGTCAAAGTTTACGACGTAGCGCACGTCGCTAATGTCGATGCCGCGGGCGAGCACGTCGGTTGCCACCAACACGTCAACGGTACCGTCGCGGAAGGCCGAAAGGGCACGCTCGCGCTGGGCCTGACTGCGGTTGCCGTGAATCGCGGCGGCCTTGATGCCCTTGCGCTCCAGACGACGGCAGCAGCTGTCGGCGCGGTGCTTGGTACGCATAAAGACGATGGTGCGCTCCGGGCCCTCCTTTTTGAGGAACTCGGGCAACAGGTTATTCTTGGCCTCGATGGACACCGGGAACACAAACTGGTCGACGGTGTCGGCGGTCGACGTGGCAGGTGCGATCTCCACGCGAGCCGGGTCGCTCACCAGGTCGGTGATCTCGCCCACGGCCTCCTCGTCGAGGGTCGCCGAGAACAGCAGCGTCTGACGCTCGGCCGGCGTCTCGCGCACAATGCGCCGGACGGCGGGCAAAAAGCCCATGTCGAGCATACGGTCGGCCTCGTCGAGCACCAGGACCTTAACCTCGTTCAGGTGGCAGGCGCCCTGCTCGATCAGATCGACCAGACGGCCCGGCGTGGCAACCAGGATATCGCAGCCGTACTTGAGCGCCGCGGTCTGCGGCTTGTAGCTCACGCCGCCCACGACGGTCACGGCAACATGGCCGGTGACGTCGGCGATCTTGCTCGCGACCTCGTCGATTTGCTGGGCAAGCTCGCGCGTAGGGGTGATGACGAGCATCACGGGGCCGCGGCCGTTGCCCTCGGGCTTTTTAGCACCGCGACGACGGTTGCGGCCGCCGCGCTCGCGCACGGGTTTGGGAGGAGCGATGTGCTCCAGATTATTCATGGTCGGCAGCAAAAAAGCGGCCGTCTTGCCGGTGCCGGTCTGAGCGGCGGCAAGCAGGTCACGGCCCTCGAGCACTACGGGGATCGAGCCGGCCTGCACGGGCGTGGGCGCCGTGTAGCCCAGGTTCTCGATAGCACGGAGCATCTCGTCGGAAAGCCCCAGCTCGTCAAAGGCGGGCAGGCTCTCGGTAGCGGACTCGACGGCCTGGGCAGCATTGGCCTCATCGGCGGCATCGAAGGCAGCCTGGGTCATGGCCTCGCGGGCCTCGTCCAGGATCTCGGCGTCGGTGACGTCAGATACAGAATTACGCATATGTTGTTGTTCCTTATCTGCACGCGCAATGGGCACGGCGTGCGGCCGCGCGGGCGTGCTTGGTAGTGCGCTAATACATACAAAAACAGGTGCGCACAGAGAGGACGTTGCTCAGCACGCTGGCGATCGCTTTGGCAGCCCTATCACACGCCGTCCAGACGCAGCAGCTCTAAGCGATGGAGCAGATTCGCCGCCGGTTAGTATACCCGCACTCCGTATGCCCCCACGTAAACCACAGATGACGAGGCGGACGGGGCGGGCCTGGCTGATTGTCTCAATCTGTAACATCTACAGGGCAAATCTTCCTCTACGTGTTACAGATCGAGACAAACGGTCGACACGGTTCACAAACGTCTCAATCTGTAACAGTTAACGAGTAAAATCGGTCCTAATTGTTATAGATCAAGACAGAGGGGGATTTCCGTCCAGTCCAAACCAAATCTCTCGGTCTTCCTGCAATTTCGAACATGTGGCCTATAATGTTGCTTTGGTTACGCTATATATTGCGCAGCCATTTAATACGTCGCCCACCGGGGGCCATTAATTCCTATCGCCATATTGGCTAGGAAGCAATCAAAGGAGGTATCCGTGGCAGCAGAGACGCCTTGCTCGGTCCTCTATAACGATATTCGCTCGTTCGGCGGTCTTAAACATCTCGAGATCGCCCGAATGCTCATCAATGGAAACTCTTATCTCGGCAGTACCCTGCTCGAGAAATGTTCTTCCAACCGCTCGTATCTCACCCGTTACATCGTCCATCGCAAGCCTGACCAGTGCGCGCCCTCCATCTACAGCGACTTTACCGTCACCACGCTCAACCTTTCCTCGGCAATCTGCAGCAAGCTCGGCGGCGGCGAGTCCGCCTATCGGGCAATCGCCGAGCACTATCACGGTCCGGCCGCCAACGAAATGATGTCGGCTCTCGCCAGCTACAAGCTGGACAGCCGCCTATATGCAAATGCCCTCAATCGCATCGACAACTTTGACGGCAATGCCGTGCGCGAGAAAAGCACGCTTTACCTTATGCTCTTTGTGGCGACGGGCGCACTTGCCGATCCCGTTCAAGGCGTGGCCACCGTCGAGCGCTTTTGCGACAGCAAGACGGGCGGGCACTTTGGCACCACCGAAACTACCGTCGGACGTGACTTTATGGGCAGCCTGGAGCAGCCGCGCGCCGTCGCCCCCAACCTCGGTCTGCTCAGGACACATGCCGACAACTGCGTCGACATGCAGATCCATCCCCTCACACGCGATCCGCGCGGCACCGTGATTGGTTCTTTGCCCAAAACCTCGCCCAGCATCACCGATGTGGGCGCCGACGCATCGCGCGAACATCTTCGCATTTGGCTTGAGGGTGAGCACTGGTACGCCCAGGGCCTTGGATCGACCAACGGCACGGTGCTCGAATCGGGCGCAGGCGACGGCGATATCGTAATCGAGCCGCCCCGCGACCAACGAGAGCCCGGCAAAGTCTATCCCCCGGTGGAAATCGAAAACAGCGACAGACTTCACTTGGGTCTCTATACAACGTTTCTCGTTATTGTGGACTAGCGCGGGCGGTGATCGAAAGACGGTCATCGCCCGTCTTTCGTCTGCTACCTTCTACGTCGTAAACGACAATACTCAGCGGCATACGTGAGCAGTGCGGCTATTATGGTACTTTACCGATAACCGCACTGTTCACGCACGCGTGCGACAACCCATGCCAGACAAAGGAACGCCATGGATACTACCGACAGCGCCTATGGCGACAAACTCATCCGTCTTGACACGTTCGACACCGCCGTGGCGGTCGACCCCAGCGCCGAGGACGACGCCAAGCGTCGGTTTATGACGCTTATTCTCCAGACGACCCACCGCGACAACGGCAACATCGGGCACGTGCTGCGCGCGACCAACACGAGCGGCGAGGTCTTTGCCGTCAAGCTACTCAAGGACAACGCCATCCTTTCCGGCCAAGCCCCCGACCGCTCCGCCGAGCAATCGGCCGCGCATCTGGCCAACACCGCCGCGCTGTTCGAGGAGTACCGTCATCTGTGCACCGTCTCACACCTGCGCGGATTTCCGCGCGTCTATGGCTATGGATCGTGCGAGGACGACCCGCTCATCCTCATGGAGTGGGTCGAAGGAACATCGCTCAAGCAGGCGCTGCCTTTGCTTCCGCACGATGCCTCGGGCGGGCTAACCACCCAGATGGTGGCCGCCGTTGGAAACGCCGTGCTTCGCGCACTCCTGATGACCCAGGGGCTCGTGAATCCGGTCGTCCATCGCGACCTGTCGCCCACCAATATCATGTTCCGTACCACCAGCCGAACGCTCGAGCAACAGATTACCGATTGCTCCTTTGACCCCTGCCTCATCGACATGGGCTCCGCGACCATGGCCCTCGGCGACGACACGATCACCCGGCGTGCCGACATCTGGCGCTTCGCCACGCCCGCATACGCCGCGCCCGAGATGCTCACGCAGGATATCGAAGGCATCGCGGCCCTTCGCCGCTCGCCCGCGGTCGACGTCTATGCGCTTTCGAGCATTCTGTACCAGCTCTACAGCGGTCGCAAGCCGTTCGATGTGGAGTCGACGGGCGCCGCGGCAACCGGCTCGTTCTACCTCATAAAGACCAAGACCAAGCCGACACCGCTCGAGCCGCGATGCAGTGACGACGAGACGCTCGTCCAAATCATCATGAAAGGCATCTCGGTCGAGCAGTGCGATCGTCCCACCGAACAGCAGATGCTCGAGGTGCTCTCGGCGTTCCTCACCGATGCCGAATCCGAGGGCCGCGAAGGCGCAGGAGACGAGGTCGCGATTGATATCGATTCTGGCACGCACCTTAAGGTCGACGTCGCCGGCGAGCGCGCACGAGAGATCTTGGAGCAGGCCCGGCACGATGCCATGACCCGCCGCCGCTTTATTATCGGTGGCGTTGTCGCGGCCGTTGCGGGGCTCGGCGTTATCGGGGCGGCAACCCATGGCTTTGGTATCCCCGACTACCTGGACGGCATCCGCGGTTCACTTGACGACTACACCTGGGATCAGCTGCAGGAGATTTCGCTCAAGATTAAGGCCGCCGAGACCCGTAGCGAGGCACGCGAGATTGCCAAGCGCTATCATCTGCTCGATGACAACGGGCATATCCCCTATCCATGCACTAAGCGCGTGAAGCTCACCAATGGGCTGCACGTCGGCGCGCAGCTCGTGGGCATCCGCCACGACGAGCTTCTAGACGGTACGGGCAAGGCCGGGCTGACGTTTATGTTCGACGCGGGTATTGCCGAGCGCGATGCCGCGGCCCAACCGCCGAGCGCCGGCTGGACAGATTGCGAGCTGCGGGAATGGCTCGATAGCGACGGCCTTAAGCTGCTGCCCAACGAGCTGCGCACACTCATCAAATCTGTCAAAAAGATCTCGAATAACGTTGGCGCCGCCAGAAGCGCATCGTGCCTGAGCGAGCTGCCCGCAACTCTTTGGCTGCCCGCCATGGTCGAGCTGTGCGGAGTGCAGCCGCCCGAGTCGTTTACCGAGGGCTTTCACTACCTGGCCGACATCTATAACGGCGAAGGCAAGGAGTATCAGCTCTTCCGCGAGCTCAAAGTAAGTCCGTATACCACGAACGAGACGTTGGTTCGCCAGTGGAAGGGCAAGGACACCTGCTGGTGGGAGCGCACGGTGAGCCCCGACTCATCGGAGACCGAAGGCACGCTCTACATAAACCGTGTGGGCCACGACGGCGACGCCTTTACGTACGCAACGCCTGCGGACAAGCCAAACAAACGAACCTGCGTGATCCCCGGATTCTGCATCTAGTGAGCGGGCGTCTTGCCGTGACGGGACCCCTCCCCGGCAAATGTCTCGATCTGTAACAGTTAGAACCCAAAAACCGGTCTAGATGTTATAGATCGAGACAAACCCCAACCCCGCGAGACAACATCTCAATCTGTAACAGTAAGGGGTTAAAAACCTCTCTAGATGTTACAGATCAAGATGTTAGTTTTCGGCCGAAATGTTTGTCTAAATCTGTAACAGCTATGGTTGAAAAACCGGTCCAGACGTTACAGATTGAGATGTTTGGCAGAGACGGCCACCTATTGAGCAGCCACCCTCGTCTGTAATGAAAAGTCATACATTCCAACTATTACTAGACACCCCCAGGGGGTATGGGTGTATAGTATCGGCAGGTTAACACTTCCAACACCGAACTACAGAAAGGAGAAGCCATGGCTCAAGATAAATTCGATGTGGGTGGCATGACGTGCGCCGCCTGCCAGGCGCACGTGGACCGCGCCGTCAGCAAGCTCGACGGCGTCCAAAGCGTCGTGGTCAACCTGCTTGCCGGCTCTATGCTGGTGGACTACGACCCCGCGCAGGTCACCCCCGATGACATCTGCACCGCCGTCGATCGCGCTGGCTACTCGGCCTCGCCCGTCAGCACGGGCACCGACGCCGCCCAAAACGGCAGTACGCAAGCCAGGTCCGGCGCCGCTCATATGGAGTCGCCCACCAAAAAGCTGGAGGCCGCCGCCTCTGCCATGCGCACCCGCCTCATCATCTCGATCATCTTCCTCATCCCGCTGTTCTACATAGGCATGGGGCACATGCTCGGCTGGCCGCTGCCCGGCATCTTCACCGACCACACCCACAGCATGACGCTCGCGCTCACCGAGCTCGTCCTGCTCATCCCCATCGTCTACGTCAACGACGCGTACTTTATCAACGGGTTTAAATCGCTCGCGCACGGCGCGCCCACCATGGACGCCCTCATCGCCGTCGGCGCCACCGCGTCCATTGCCTGGTCGCTCTACGCCGTGTTTATCATGGCCGACCAGCTGGCCGCGGGCCAGGTCCACGAGGCCATGATGACGGGCATGGACAACCTGTATTTTGAGAGTGCGGGCACGATCCTGTCGCTGGTCACCGTGGGCAAATACCTCGAGACACGCAGCAAATCCAAGACCGGCGGCGCCATCGAGGCGCTCATTGACCTGGCGCCCAAGACCGCGACCGTCATGGTCGAGGACGGCACCGAGGCCACCGTCGACGTCGATGCCATTCTGCCCGGTCAGATACTGCGTGTGCGCCCCGGCGAGTTCATCCCCGTCGACGGCGTGGTGCTCGAGGGCAGCTCGGCCGTGGACGAGAGCGCGCTCACCGGCGAGTCCATCCCCGTGGAAAAGACCGCCGGCGACACCGTCAACGCCGCCACTGTCAACCGCACCGGCTCGTTTACCTTCCGTGCCACACGCGTGGGTGCCGACACGTCGCTCGCCAAGATTATCCAGCTCGTCGAGGACGCCAACGCCACCAAGGCGCCCATCGCCCGCATGGCCGACAAGGTCGCCGGTGTGTTCGTGCCCGTAGTATTCGCAATCTCGGCCGTGACCTTTGTGGTGTGGATGGTGCTGACCGGCAGCATAAACGAGGCGCTCACCTCCGCCGTGGCCGTGCTGGTGATCAGCTGCCCGTGCGCGCTGGGCCTGGCCACGCCCGTCGCCATTATGGTCGGCACCGGCAAGGGCGCCGAGATGGGCATTCTCTTTAAGAGCGCCGAGGCGCTGGAGAACCTGCGCAGCGTAGGTACCGTGGTGCTCGATAAGACGGGCACGGTCACCCGCGGCAAGCCTGCTGTGACCGATATCGTAGTAGCCACGCGCGCCGACGGCTCGCCCGCCATGAGCGAAAAAGCGCTGCTCAAGCTGGCCGCCGCGCTGGAGCGCTCGAGCGAGCACCCGCTGGCCGAGGCGATTATGGCCGAGTGCGAGACACGCGGGATCGTCGCGCGCATGGTCGAAGACTTTACTGCCGTGCCCGGTCGTGGCGTTACGGCGCACGAGGGGCAAAACGCCATTGCAGCCGGCAACGTACGCCTGATGGACGAGCTGGGCGTTACCGTGTCCGCGGGTCTTGCCGAGCAATTTGCCGCCGAGGGCAAGACGCCGCTGTTCTTTGCCAAGAACGGCGAGCTTGCCGGCACCATTGCCGTGGCTGATGAGGTCAAGGAGACGAGCGCCGGGGCCATCGCCGCATTGCGCTCGCTTGGCGTCGACGTGCGCATGCTCACCGGCGACAACCGCGTCACTGCCGAAGCAATCGCCCGCCGCGTGGGACTGAGCAGCGAGCAAGTCATCGCCGACGTCCTCCCCGCCGACAAGGAACGCCATGTGCGCGAACTGCAGGACGCGGACGGCAAGGTCGCCATGGTGGGCGACGGCATCAACGACTCCCCCGCCCTGGCGCGCGCCGACGTGGGCCTTGCGATCGGCACCGGCGCCGACATCGCCAAGGAGGGGGCAGATGTGGTGCTCATGCGCAGCGACCTCATGGACGTCGCCCGCGCCATCGAGCTGTCGCGCGCCACGATCCGCAACATCAAGCAGGACTTGTTCTGGGCGCTGTTCTACAACGGCATCGGCATTCCGCTTGCCGCGGGCGTGTTCTTCCCTCTCACGAGTTGGCAGCTCTCGCCGATGTTCGGCGCCGCGGCCATGAGCCTGTCGAGTGTCTGCGTCGTGTCCAATGCGCTGCGCCTGCGAACCTTTAAGCCGAAAGTGGCAAAATAGGCTCACCATTCAGTCCATTTAGAACGGGTTTTCCAGATGCCCGAGATTGACCTGAAAGAGGAGCGACGCGTACTTTGATACGCGAGCGACGGCTTGAAGGTCAAGGTCGGGTGCCTGGGAAAGCCGACACAACAGAGAGGAATATCCATGCGTTTCACAATTAAGACTTCCGGCCTTATGTGCGGCCACTGCGACGCCACCGTCGAGACGGCGCTGCTCAACGTTGCCGGCGTAACCGATGCCGACGCCGATCACGAGACCCAGACTGTCCAGGTGGAGTGCGCCGACACCGTGACCGCCGAGCAGCTCGCCGCCGCCGTCGAGGGCGCCGGCGAGAAATTCCATGCCCTGTCCGTAACCGCCGCGTAGCAGGCGCCACCTACTCCATCCTCAGAAGTTGCGGTGAAATACGGACTGTTGTGCCGCCCTAGGCCTTTAAACGGTCCGTATTTCACCGCAACTGACGGGGACATCCGGAAGATCGACCAGAAACGAGGACCCGCCATGATGGCAGACCATAAATCGGTGACCCGCATGCTCAAGACGGCACGCGGCCAGATCGACGGCATCCTACGGATGGTCGAGGAGGACCGTTACTGCGTCGACATCTCCACGCAGCTCATGGCAACACAGGCGCTCCTCGCGCGCATCAACGCCGACGTGCTCAAGGCGCATATCGAGGGCTGCGTGACTTCGGCAATCGAATCGGGCGACGAGGACCTCAAAGCCGCCAAGCTCGCCGAGATCGAACGCGTCGTCGACAAGCTCTCCAAGTAATTGGGGCATTGGGGACAGACCTCTTTGCACCGTCTTGGTATTCCGAGGACAGGTATGTTTGCACCACATTGGTGCAAACATACCTGTCCCCCTTGCTCTAAATCGGGTATAAAGGCGTGCAGCATATCGAACGAAAGGCAATTTGCATGAATGACTTTATGAAGGGCCGCAATGGTGCCGATGAACTCACCATCGTGATGGGTTTTGCCGGCATCGTCATCGCGATGATCGGATCGATAGCCCGCATCCAGTGGCTCAGCTGGATTGCCATCGCCGTCATCGTGATTGGCGTGCTGCGCGGCCTGTCCAAAAATATCGATGCACGTCGCAAGGAGAACGAGGCCTTTGTAGCCGCGACCGCCAATGTTCCCGGCTTGGGCAAGTTCGTCGCCAGCTTGGGCGGCGGCGCTGCAGCGGCCAGCACCTCACGCGCAGCCGGCACCAGCAAGGAAGACTTTGAGCGTGCCAAGCGCACGGCCAAGAAGATGTGGAAGGGTCGCAAGACCACGGCATACCTCAAGTGCCCCAACTGCGGCCAGATGCTCTCCGTCCCCAAGGGCAAGGGCAAGATCCGCGTCACCTGCCCCAAGTGCCACGCCAAGATGGAAACCCGCTCCTAGCGCCCGCACGCGGGACAAATAAATCAGGTTTGTTTGTCCCAAATCTTAAGTATTTGTTCGATAAAAAAGCCGAGGCCTCGTGTTGAGACCTCGGCTTTTTGTATGCGACAACGGAGCTGTCCCTTTGTCACACCTATGCCACGCCGTCGCGGGCCAGCTCCTCGGCAAGCGCTTCGGCAGGCATGGTCATAATCGCGTCGAGCTCGGCGTCCACCTCGGGAATACGCTTCACCTTGAGCTTGCGTACCAGATCACCGCGACACATCACGTGCGTCGGCTCACGCAGTGCGCACAGGTCATCGAGCGGGTTCTCGCGCGTCACCAGGATATCGGCGGCCTTACCGCACTCGATCATGCCGGTCTCGCCGCCCAGCCCCAGCAGCTCGGCATTGACCTGCGTGGCCGTATGCAGCGCGAAGGCGTTGCTCACGCCGACATACTTGGCAAAATAGGCCACCTCACGCCACATGTCGTACTGCGTCACGAACGGGCAGCTCGAGTCCGTACCAAGGCCCACCTTAACGCCAGCTTCCAGTGCGGCACGAGCACTCTCGATGATGCCCGAGCACACGATGTCGCCGTTCTTCTTTTGCGTATCGGTCGAATGGGTCTTTTTCGGGTCGAGCAATACAAACGGCAGCGCCGGGCTGATAGTGCAGGTAACACTGGGCGCACGCCCCTCGAGTTGCGTGCCCGCGGCGCCACGGTACAGCTCCAGAATCTCGGGCGTCAACGGAGCGCCGTGCTCAATCGTGTCAACGCCGGCCTCAAGCGCGGCCTTCACGCCTTCGGTGCTCTCGACATGAGCCATAACCGGCAGGCCCACCTCGTGCGCCGCCTTGCACGCCGCCGCGGCAACCTCGACCGGCATACGCAGCACACCCGGCTCGCCCACCTCGGTAGCGTCGAACACG
This sequence comes from uncultured Collinsella sp., assembly GCA_902496335.1. Classification (GTDB taxonomy): domain Bacteria; phylum Actinomycetota; class Coriobacteriia; order Coriobacteriales; family Coriobacteriaceae; genus Collinsella. Next base: position 13,705 of record CABVAO010000002.1, on the reverse strand, counting down.
CCGCCCGTCACGAACAGCTTGATGACGTCGGCACCGCGCGCATACAGGTCGCGCACCTGTTCGGCTGCCTCGGCGGGACTGTTGGCCACCTGGGCGAACAAACCCGCACCATGGCCGCCCGGCACCGTGACACCCGTTCCCGGCGCCACCAGGCGAGGACCTTGATACTTGCCGGCATCGATAGCATCGCGCACGGCAAGATCGGCAAACAGCGGGTCGCCCGCGCCGCGCACCGTGGTCACGCCACTTGCCAGTTGTTGTTGGGCGCTGCCCTTAAGAATATGGCGCACGATGGCGCGCCCCACGGGATTATCGAGCTTCTTCATCAGCGCGCCCGCATCGCCCGCCGAAACCGGCTTGCCCGAACCGCACAGATGCACATGCATATTGATGAGGCCTGGCATGAGATACGCACCTGCCAGGTCGATAACCTCGGCACCCGCAGGCGCCTGCGCCACAGCACTCGGCCCCATCCACGTGATGACACCGCGCTCAACGGCCACGGCCATATCGGGCTGCGGCTCCATATGTTTCGAGCCATCCAGGACGGTCGCATTGATAAACAACGTGGAACGATCGGCAGACGCCATATCGAGCTCCTCCCCCTCAGAAAACTTGAACATCTGTCCATTATTATCCAGCGCGGCAGGATTGCTGCGGACATATCGGTTAACGGAGGGAAGAGGGGATGTGGGGGGGGACGGAATACGTTGCAGCCCCACCCCAGCAACATCAGGGGAATGTCTCGATCTGTAACAGGTACAGGGTTATTGGGCCCCTTGATGTTACAGATCGAGACATTCGGTCGACGTTTCACCGGTTTGTCTCGATCTGTAACAGTTACGAACTCAAATAACCTCTAAACGTTACAGATTGAGACAAAACCTCTCAGCGCCCATACCACTGACGTCTCCACTCCTCAGCCAATTCAGCCTGCCGAGGAATACCCGCCAGCCTCATCTTCTCAACCAGCTTCCCCGGATTCTTGAGCTCATCAAACGTAAACCGAAGCACCTTGTGCCCGAGCATTGTCAGATGAGATTCCCGCTGACGCTCTGCCACGAATGGGTCTACCGACTCCCGGCCCTCGCCGTTCTGCAAGGTGTACTTGCCCTTTCCGTCGAGCTCGCCGATGACACACGTCCCGTTCTCGAGCCGCCAAAAATAGTCGACGCGAAACACCTGGCTCGGATCGAGCGGGTCGCGAAACTCCACCTGCAGCTCCGGAACCGGAAAGCCGTACGCAATAAAGAACGCTCGGAACCGAGACTCGCCGCCGTTTTCGGACAGCCCGTCCGCATACGACGCAATCACCTGTGCCCTGCGATACCCTCGCCTGCCCTCGCAATCGGCGCGGAGGCGCTCGCACAAATCCCCACGTGATACGCCTTTCGCCCGCAGTGCAGAATCGGCAATCGCCAACCCGTAGGAAAACGGCGCACGCAGCAGACAATCCTCCACCGTGCGCCAAAACGGCGTCACTCGCACGCCGTCGACGCGCTCAAGCGCACCCGCCATCTGTGGACGCAACAACCTGCACCCGCTGCTCAACGTCACCGAACAGCAAGTCTTAACAAGGAAACGCGGCCCGAGCAGATCATTCGGCACCTCCAGACCCCACAAAAGCGCCGCGTCATAGCCCCAAAACGCCCAATCGGGATGAAATTCCGCAAGCCCTCTGATAGTCCTCAGTGCTCGCTCCGCTGGCGTCAATGCATCCCAATCATGCTGAAAACAGAACAGGTACGGCTCGGGCTCCGCGATATCGTCGGTTCCAACATGGCGCCGCAGCCACATGAGCTCGGTATTGTCATGCGTTGCGAGCAGCGCACCTTGCTTGGCCGTCTCCGTGAGCCGCGCGAGCATCCTATTCCGCGCCAACGTGTTGCGAGTCGCATGTTTGTGTTTGAGAACGGTATTAGACACTTTCATCACCACCACGTCAGACAAATGGACCATCGTCACCGTTGCCTCCGCTGACAAATGTCTTGATCTGTAACAGGAAGACAGTCTTTGAGCCTCTAGTTGTTACAGAACAAGATCTTTCGGCAGCCGCCAACCTTCCGTCTCAATCTGTAACAGTTACGGGCCCAAACAGCCGCCAAACGTTACAGATTGAGACAAAGTCAGGGCTGTAGGGCGGCACCAATCACATCCCCTACTCCCATTCTTGTTCGTAGATGTTGAGGGACTTTACGTAGCGCCCCTGGGCACCCATGATGTCGCGGACCAGGCGCAAAAAGAAGCTGATGCACGAGGTATCAAAGCCGTCCCGCAGGTCCTCCGGATGCACCGCGCCCGGCCCATCGATCGCCGTATCGCTCAGGCGCGCTATGTCGTAGAGGTAGAGCTGCCCCGCCGTCAGCCAGATATCGTCGACGCAGGCGAGGCGCACCGCAATCGCACCGTCGCTCCAATGCTCCTTTTGCACGATATGCGGGTCGTAGACATCAAAGCGACGGTCGGTGCGCGTATCCTTCAGCGCAACCATGCCGTTCGCAGGATCCTTGTCCAAAATGCCAAAGCGCGAGAAATACTGTGTGTCGCGCACCTGCTCGAGCCGCTTGAGCGAGGCAGGCGAAAGCGATGCCGGCGGCTCATCAACATACAGCTCGAGCAGCGTCTTGCCATGGCGATAGGGGCGCTCGAAGAGCAGCCAATCGGTAAATGCCATGTTGTAGGCCATGATTTCGTTTTGGGAAGGCTCGGTGCAATAGCCGAGCCACGGGTCGACAATGATCTCGAACTGCTCGCGCGCCGGCTCCAAAAACTGAAACTTCCGCAGCATCCAAAAATGGGCCATGTCGGCAATATCGTTGCCGACGGCTTCAGCCAGATGTGCTCGGTCTAAAACGTGATCAGTCACGGCATCCTCCTCAAACTGATGAACCTCAATTTGAGCTTACGAGGAGGGTGGGCAGCCACTGTTGGCACGGACAAAATAGGCCTCCGGCTGCAAACCAACTGCTGACCAAACACTTGACGGGATGCTTGACCGAAAATGCGCACCGCAAAGAAACGGCAGGTAGATATAGACAGCTGACCCGCCATTTTGAGCCAGATGCCCGCTGCCACCACAGAAACAGCAGAGCACCACAGTCGCAAACGTCGACGAATGAATACTTGTACGTCGACAAATGACAAAGTCGCCCGCAAACCCGCAAGGAGTGTCCCCGAATGCCGGCACATAAGGAACGTCCCTAGCTGCCGGCACTTGGGGACGTTCCTTTTGGGCCGGCCGTTGGGGACAGCCCTTGACGATTCAGCTGTGGACAGCCGCCTTACAGCTCCAGCGCCTCGGCGACTTCGGCAGCGCAGGCCAGGGCGTCGGCCATGGCGCTCACCACGAGCGAGCTGCCGTTGCGGGCATCACCCGCCACATACACCGGCGCGGCATCCGCGGCGACACCCTCTGTGCGAGCCGCGAGGTGCGAGCCCTCGGCGGCCATCACAGGCAGCGGACGACCAGCGGTGGCAACAGGCACGCTCACCGCATCGAACACACTGTGCTCCGGGCCCGTGAAGCCGCAGGCGATGAGCACCAGCTGCGCCGGTACCTCGTGCTCGGAGCCCGCGATGCGCTCGGGCTTTCCCGCCGACCAGTCCAGATCGACCACGCGCAGACCCGCAGCCGCACCCTTCTTGTCCAGCAGCACCTCGAGCGTATCCACGCCCCAGGCACGCATCTCGCCACCCATCGCAGCGATAGCCTCCTGCTGGCCGTAGTCGGTCTTCTTAACGTTGGGCCACTGCGGCCAGGGGTTGCTCGCCGCGCGCACATCAGGCGCCGCCGGCAAGAACTCAAACTGGCGCACGCTGCGCGCACCCTGACGTACCGCGGTGCCCACGCAGTCGTTACCGGTATCGCCGCCGCCAATGACCACGACGTCCAGGCCGCGTGCATCGATGACAGGCTCGCCGCCATCGAGCACCGAGACGGTCGAGGCCGTCAGGTAGTCCACGGCATACACCACGCCGGGCGCGTCAATATTCTCAGCAGCCAGTCCACGCGGGGCGCGAGCACCGGCAGCCACCACGACAGCGTCAAAGCCATTGAGCTTGGCCGCCACCGCAGGGTTCGTAACGTCAGCACCCAGCTCAAACACAATGCCCAGCTCGCGCATGAGTGCCACGCGACGCTCGACCACGGACTTCTCGAGCTTCATGTTGGGAATGCCGTACATGAGCAGGCCGCCCGGGCGGTCGTCACGCTCAAATACCGTCACACGGGCACCGCGACGTGCAAGCTCCCATGCAGCCACCAGGCCAGCCGGGCCAGAGCCAATCACAGCGACCGTGGGTGCATCCTCCCCTGCCGGCTCAAAGCGGCGCGGACCGCCATTTGCCCACTCATGGTCGCTGATCGCACGCTCGTTGTCATGGATCGTCGTGGGTTGGCCATCGACCGAACCCAGGTTGCACGCGGCCTCGCACAACGCCGGGCACACGCGACTCGTAAACTCGGGCATGGGCGAGGTGAGCGACAGGCGCTCGGCAGCCTCATCCCAGCGGCCACGGTACACCAGCTCGTTCCACTCGGGAATCAGGTTGTGCAGCGGGCAGCCGCTCGGGCGTGCCTTGCCAAAGCTCGCGCCCATCTGACAAAACGCCACACCGCACATCATGCAGCGGCTCGCCTGGGCACGGCGCGCATCGTCGTCGAGCTCCACGTACAGCGGATCGAAATCGCGGCTGCGCTCCTCCACGGGGCGCAGCTCGTGGGTCACGCGATCGATATCAAGAAAAGCACCGGGCTTACCCATGGCACTTACGCCTCCTTCTTGGTCGAAGCAACAGAGCTGGCGGTGGCGGGCGCAGCGCCAGCGACACCACCCACCACATCAAAGCGAGCGACATCGGCGGCGTCGGCGCGACCGGTCACAATGTCAAACGCCAGCTCCTCGGCCTGCGCATGCGTCTTGCCGACGGCCTCGGCGGCGGCGACAATCGCCAGCACGCGCTCGTACTCGGTTGGAATGACCTTCACAAAGTGCTTGCTCATCGAGTCGAAGCTGTAAAGCAGCTTAATGCCGCGCGGGCTCTGCGTCGCGTCCACGTGCTCCTGGATGAGCGCACGAATCTGCGCCAGCTCGCCGGCCGTCGGGGCCTTGAGCTCAACGCTCTCGTGGTTCACGCGGGCATCGAGCGTGCCGTACTGATCGAAGACATAAGCCACGCCACCCGTCATACCTGCGGCGAAGTTCTGCCCGACCTCGCCCAAGATGAGCGCCAGACCGCCCGTCATGTACTCGCAGCCATGGTTGCCGCAGCCCTCGACCACCACCGTGGCACCGGAGTTGCGTACGCCAAAGCGCTGGCCTGCCAGGCCGTTGATGAAGCCGCGGCCGCTCGTAGCGCCAAAGAACGCAACGTTGCCCACGATGATGTTCTCGTCGAACTTGTAGGTCGCATGCGGGTTGGGGCGCACCGATACCTCGCCGCCCGAAAGACCCTTGCCAAAGTAGTCGTTGGCGTCGCCGCACACGTTGAGCGTAATGCCGCGCGGCAGAAAGGCGCCAAAGCTCTGACCGGCCGAACCATCGCAATCGATGGTGATGGAGCCGGCGGGCAGGCCCTCGGGATGCGCCTTGGTCACCGCGTTGCCCAAGATGGTGCCCACGCAGCGGTTGACGTTGGCGATATCGGCGCGGAAGCGAATCGGACGCAGGTGCGCACGGGCATCGGCCGTATAGGGCACAAACAACGTGGAGTCGAGCGTCTTGTCGAGCTCGCTGTCGGCAGCCATCTGCGGCAGGAAGTGACGACCGTCGGCACCCGGGATGTGGGCACCAAACTCACAGGTCGCGCTTGCCAGCACGGGCGACAGATCCAGCAGGTTAGCCTTGCGGTTGCCCGGGACCTCGATCTGGCGCAAGCACTCGGGATGGCCGACCATCTCGTCGACAGTGCGGAAGCCCAGGCTCGCCATGACCTCGCGCAGCTGCTCGGCAACAAAGAGCATAAAATGCTCGACGTGCTCTGGCTTGCCGCGGAAGCCGCGACGCAGGCGGCAGTTTTGCGTGGCGATGCCGGCCGGGCAGGTATCCTGCTGGCAGTCGCGCTGCATGAGGCAGCCCATGGAGATGAGCGGCATGGTCGCAAAGCCAAACTCCTCGGCACCCAACAGGCAGGCAACGGCGACATCGGTACCGTCCATGAGCTTGCCGTCGGCCTCGAGCACCACGCGCGAGCGCAGGCCGTTTTGCAGCAGCGTCTGCTGGGCCTCGGCAAGGCCAAGCTCCAGCGGCAGACCGGCATGCCAGATCGAATCGCGCGCCGCGGCACCGGAGCCGCCGTTGTGGCCGCTGATCAAGATCTTGTCGGCGGCACCCTTGGCCACACCGGTGGCGATGGTGCCGACACCGGCCTCGCTGACCAGCTTGACCGACACGCGAGCGCCGGGGTTGGCGTTCTTAAGATCGAAGATTAGCTCTGCCAGGTCCTCGATGGAGTAGATGTCGTGGTGCGGCGGAGGCGAGATCAGGCCGATGCCGGGCGTGGACTGACGGACCTCGGCGATCCAGGGGTAGACCTTCTTGCCGGGCAGGTGGCCACCCTCGCCAGGCTTGGCGCCCTGGGCCATCTTGATCTGAATCTCGAAGGCGCTGCACAGGTAGCGGCTCGTCACGCCAAAGCGCGCGCTTGCCACCTGCTTGATGGCGGAGTTCTTGGAGTCACCGTTCGTCAGCGGGGTCTCGCGACGCGGATCCTCACCGCCCTCGCCCGAGTTGGAGCGTCCGTGCAAGCGATTCATGGCGATGGCCATGCACTCGTGTGCCTCTTTGCTGATGGAACCGTACGACATGGCGCCGGTGTTAAAGCGGCGGACGATGTTGAGCGCGGGCTCGACCTCGTCGAGTGCCACCGGGGTGCGGCCGCCGGCATCAAAGTCCAGCAGGTCGCGCAGGCGCACGGCACGGCCGGTGCAGTGCAGGCGGGCGCTGTACTCCTTAAAGGTGTCGTAGCTGTCCTCACGGCAGGCGGTCTGCAGCAAATAGACAGTCTGCGGGTCGATGAGGTGATCCTCGCCGCCGAGCGGGCGCCACTTGGTCAGGCCCAGCGTGGGCAGCTGATCGGGAGCCGGGCTCTTAAGGATAGCGAGCGCGGCGTCGTAGCGCTCATTCTGCTCGCGCTCGACGTCCTCGACACCCATACCGCCCACACGGCTCACCGTGCCGGCGAAGTACGCGTTGACGAACTCCGGAGTGAAGCCCACGGCCTCGAAGATCTGCGCGGAGTGGTAGCTCTGCACCGTGGAGATGCCCATCTTGGACATGATGGAGACGATGCCGGCGGTCACAGCCTTGTTGTAGTTGGCGATGCCCTGCTCAGCCGTCACGTCCAGATCGCCGTGCGCCGCCAAGTCGCGAATGCACGCATGCGCGTTGTACGGATAGATGCCGCTCGCGGAGTAGCCCACCAGCGCCGCAAAGTCGTGCGGGGACACGGCGTCGCCACACTCCACCACGATATCGGCAAAGGTGCGCACGCCAGCGCGGATCAAGTGATTGTGAACGCAGCCCACGGCGAGCAGCGACGGTACGGGCACCTCGCCTGCGGCAGCGCGGTCGCTCAATACCACGATGTTCACGCCGTCGCGGACCGCAGCCTCAACGTCCTCTGCAAGCTGCTTGAGCGCAGCCTGCAGCGCGCCCTCACCCGCATCGCGGCGGTAGACGGCACGGAAACGGCGGGTCTTAAAGCCCACGCGGTCAATCGCGCAAATGCGGTCGAACTCCTCCTCGCTCAGCAGCGGGCGCTCCAGACGCACCAGCTGGCAGGCCGTGCGGGAGTCCTCGAGCAGGTTACCGTGGTTGCCCAGGTAGAGCGTGGTCGAGGTGACCATATGCTCGCGCAGGGCGTCGATCGGCGGGTTCGTGACCTGAGCGAACAGCTGATAGAAGTAGTCGAAGAACGAGCGCGTCTTCTTGGACAGGCAGGCCAGCGGCGCATCGATACCCATCGAGGCGAGCGGCGCCTTGCCCTGCTGGGCCATGGGACGCACGACTTCGTCAACATCATCCCAGTGATACCCGAGCTTGGCCATGCGCACGGCGGCGGGCACCTCGGCATCCTCGGCGGGCGCGGGCGCGGCGGGCTTGTCGAGTGCGTCAACGGTCAGCGTCTCCTCGGCGATCCAGTCGCGATAGGGCTTTTCCTTGGCGTAACGGGCGCGCAGCTCGTCGTTGTAGATGACGCGGCCGCGGGCAAAATCGACCTCGAGCATCTGGCCCGGTCCCAGGCAGCCGCTCGTCAGGATGTTCTCGGGGCTCACCTCGATGGTGCCCACCTCGCTTGCCAGCATAAAGCGACCGTCGCGCGTCACATAGTAGCGGGCGGGACGCAAGCCGTTACGGTCGAGGGCGGCACCCAGCGTGCGACCGTCGGTAAAGGCGATAGCGGCAGGACCGTCCCACGGCTCCATGAGCATGGACTGGTAGGCGTCGTAGGCGCGGCGCTCCTCGCTCAGGCTGTCGTTGTGGTCCCACGGCTCGGGCAGCAGCATGGATGCGGCGCGCGTGAGCGGACGGCCGTTCATGACCAAAAACTCGAGCACGTTGTCCAGAATCGCGGAGTCGGAACCCTCGCGGTTGATGATGGGCATCACGCGCTCAAGATCGTGCTGCAGCACGGGGCTGTACAGGTTGGGTTCGCGGGCGCGAATCCAGTTGACGTTGCCCTTGAGGGTGTTGATCTCGCCGTTGTGGATGATAAAACGGTTGGGGTGCGCACGCTCCCAGCTGGGCGTGGTGTTGGTGGAGTAGCGCGAGTGAACGAGCGCCACGGCCGTTTTGACGGCGGCGTCGTTGAGGTCGATGAAGAAGCGGCGCATCTGCGTGGCGACCAGCATACCCTTGTACACGATGGTGCGCGAGCTCATGGAGCACACATAGAAGATCTTGTCGCGCAGGGCAAACTCAGCGTCGGCCTTCTTCTCGATGGTGCGGCGGCACACATACAGACGGCGCTCGAAGGCGTCGCCCGCCGGCGTGTCGTCCGGACGGCCCAGGAAGGCCTGCAGGATAGTGGGCATGCAGGCGCGGGCCGTCTCGCCCAGGTCGTGCGGGTCGACCGGCACCTCGCGCCAAAAGAGCAGCGGCACGCCGGCCTCGGCGCAGCCCTCCTCAAACACGCGGCGGGCATCCTCTACGCCCTTGTCGTCCTGCGGGAAGAACAGCATGGCCACGCCATAGTCGCCCTCTGCCGGCAGAATCTGGCCGCACTTTTGAGCCTCTTTGCGGAAAAAGTGATGCGGGACCTGAAACAGGATGCCGGCGCCGTCGCCGGTATTCTTCTCGAGTCCCGTACCGCCGCGGTGCTCCAAGTTGACCAGAATGGACAGCGCATCGTCCAGAATCTGGTGATGGCGCTCGCCGTTGATATCGGCAAGCGCGCCGATGCCACATGCATCGTGGTCGAATTCGGGGCGATAAAGGCCCTGCTGCTGAGCGGAATCTGCCTGCATCGCGATCCTCCCCTAGATATTTAGACAGTCAGTTGAATAGGCATACTAGGAGCATCGCCGGCCTGTTGTGTTTCCCACCCGTTTCGAAACAATCGCGTAACGCACGCCCTACGAGTGGACACCGCCGACCTCAAGGGCGACAACATAGGCCCCAAGTTCGGCCTGCAAACTCACCTCTTCAAACATCTCAATCTGTAACAGGAAGACCCAATTTCCATCCCTAGTTGTTACAGATCAAGACATTTCGGCAACTCCTTTCCCCATCCTATTCAAATACAACAATTTTGTTAGTCTCGGTTAACTTTTTAGCATAAAACGGGTATCCTTTGCGGCGTCAAACAAACGGCACGCAGGAGTGCACCATGCTCAACCATCTCAAACAACACTTTGGTTCCCGGCGCACCGGTGGTCACGGAGGCCTAGACATTGCGCGGCATATCGGCCCCGGGTTGCTCGTCACCGTCGGCTTTATCGACCCGGGCAACTGGGCCTCCAATATGGCCGCGGGCTCGCAGTTTGGCTACGCGCTGCTGTGGATCGTCACGCTGTCCACGATCATGCTCATCGTGCTGCAGCACAACGCGGCGCACTTGGGCATCGCCACGGGCATGTGTCTTGCCGAGGCCACGACGCGCCACCTGCCCCGCCTCGTCGGGCGTGCGATACTCGGCAGCGCGTATCTAGCCACGGTCGCCACCGCCATGGCCGAAGTCCTGGGCGGTGCGATCGCGCTCCAGATGCTCTTTGGACTGCCCGTGCGCGCCGGCTGCGTCATCGTGGCCGCGGCATCGATGGCAATGCTCATGACGAACTCCTACAAGCGTGCCGAGCGCTGGATCATCGCCTTCGTCGGCGTGGTAGGACTCTCGTTTTTGGCCGAGCTTGCGCTAGTCAAGGTCGACTGGCCGCAAGCCACCGCAAGCTGGATCACGCCCAGTATGCCCACTGGCTCTGCCGCGATTATCGTGAGTGTCCTGGGTGCGGTCGTTATGCCCCACAACCTTTTTCTGCACTCCGAGGTCATCCAATCCATGCACTTCGAAGGCCAAGGCGAGCAAGTTATCGAGGAACGTCTGCGCTACGAGCTCTTCGACACGCTCTTTTCGATGGGCGTGGGCTGGGCAATCAACTCGGCCATGGTCATCCTGGCCGCAACGACCTTCTTTGCGCACAGCATTGTCGTAGACGACCTCGCCGTCGCAGCGGCCACGCTCTCCCCCATCTTGGGCCCGGCGAGCTCGACCATCTTTGCGGTAGCGCTGCTGTTCGCGGGACTATCGAGCAGCGTGACAGCGGGCATGGCGGCGGGAACCATCACCGCGGGCATGTTCGACGAGGAATACGACATCCACGACCGACATTCCTCGATCGGGGTAGCGGCCTGTTTCGCCGGCGCAGTGGCGGCGTGTCTGGTCATCCCAAATCCTTTTGAAGGTCTCATCTGGAGTCAGGCACTGCTGTCGCTTCAACTGCCGATTACGGTCTTTGTGCTCATACGGCTCACCAGCTCAGCCCGCGTTATGGGCAAATACGCCAACTCGCGCCCGCTCAACGCGCTGCTCGTAGGGATCGGCGTCATCGTGACGATTCTCGACATCGTGCTGCTAACGGGGATGTAATTGGGATGGCGTGACTGTCCAGATATAACGTCTCAATCTGTAACACGTGAGACCGTTTTAAACCGTCAGATAAATCAAAAGGGCCCCGGCCGAGAATTCGACCGGGACCCTTGGACAGAGCTATGTTCGGCTTTCGCCGTGTGCCTGCGAGTTACTCCTCGACGAGCTCAAACTGATCGGGACCGACGCCGCACACCGGGCACACGTAGTCCTCGGGCAGCTCGGGCGTGTCGACCTCAACCTCGTAACCGCAAACGGTGCACACAAACTTATACGTCTTCTTCTCCTCAGCCATGATGTTCTCCTCTCGAACGTGACTGCTGGTGTACTTACTTATTAGTATATATTCTCAATAACATAATGCAAGTATTTTTAGAACATTTCTAGCCTTGATACGACGAGGCTTTGGGCGGCGTCTTGCCCTTTAGCACCTTGTGATAGTAGTCGTACGTCAGCGGCGTCTCGTCGCTCAGGCGCTCGGCATCCTCGACCTCGCCAATAAACAGCAGATGCGTGCCCACATCCACAGTGTCGATCAAACGGCAGCTAAACAGGGCTGCCGCGTGCTCGGGCACATAGGGCATGCCCAGAGCCGTCTCGCGGGTCTCGTATTTGGCAAACTTGTCATAATCGCTGCTGGTGCGGAACCCAAAGTTACCGATGTAGAGCATGTCGGCGGTCTGATCGATCACGGTCAGCGCGAACGCTTTGGCCGATGCGATGACGCCCGAGGTGACATTGTCCTTGTTCACGGCAACCGAAATACGCGGCGGCATGGACGTCACCTGCACCGCAGTGTTGATGACGCAGCCGGCGCGCAGCCCGTCTGCCGCGGCGCTCACCACGTACAGGCCACTCGGCATGGTAAAGAACGCAGTTTTGTCCATAACGATCACTCCCCTAGCTCGGGTTGGAACCTCATGAATGTATGTACCCACAAAAAAGGCGGCACCCATAACGGACGCCGCCTTTGAGACATATGTGTCAGAACAGTAAGAAAGATAAGACGCCCGCAGTTGCGGTGAAATAGGGACTGAATAGCCCCTCAAACAGGCAAAACAGTCCGTATCTCACCGCAACTTATATAGAGCGCCTACCGGTTGCGTTCCTTGAGGGCGCGGTCGATCTCGCGTTGGACATCACGCTTGGCCATGTCCTCGCGCTTGTCGTAGAGCTTCTTGCCGCGACCCAGACCCAGCAGCAGCTTTACGCGGCCGTCGGTATTAAAGTAGAGCTCCAACGGAACCAGCGCATAACCACGGTTGCGAAGTTTGCCGTCAAGAAAGTCGATCTCCTTGCGGTGCAGCAGCAGACGACGCCGACGGTCGGGATCGCGATTCCACACGCCACCATGGCTATAAGGGTGGATATGCAGTCCGACGAGCCAGCACTCGCCGCCACGAATCAGCGCAAAAGTGTCAGTGATCTGACAGGCGCGCTCGCGAATCGACTTGACCTCGGTGCCGCTCAGCTCAATACCGCACTCAAACGTCTCATCGATAAAGTACTCGTGATGTGCCGAGCGATTCTTGGAAATGAGTTTGCGCTCGCGCTTACTGGGCATCGCCGGCCTCCTTGGCGCCATCGGAACCCTTGCCCGTAGCTTCGCGCTTTGCCTTGCGCTCGGCATTGAGCTCGGCATCGCTCTCGCGCACCAGTTTAATAATCGCCGCGCAGGCCTCCTCGCCCACCAAGTCGCGAGCACGCACCGTCAGGCGCGTCGCCTCCTGCTTGTCGCCGTCGCTTGCAGCATCGGTCGCGCACATAATCAGGCAGATGGCAATCTCGGCCGAAGGCGAGGTCGGAACGCCTTGCAGGGCCAGTTCACCCATCACGTGCTCGTCGCTCTCATCGGCGGCATCCGGATAGGTGGTATGGATCTTGTTGAGCAGGCGCGTCGTATGCGCATCGTTGGGCGCCAGGCGCAGCGCCAGACGCGCGCAGCCCACGGCAGCCGAAACGTTCTCGGTCTCGGGCTCCAAGAAGTACTGACCTAGATTGGCGTAAGCGCGGGCGGCGCACTTGCCATCGCTCGCGCGCTCTAGCACCGAAAACGAAAGCGAAGCCCACTCCTGCTTGTCCTCGAGAGCGCGGAACAGCTCGGCCAAATCCAAGCGATAGTTGCAGTTCATGGGGTCCCAACGCACAGCCTGCATCAGGGCATTACGAGCGCTCACATAATCCTGCTGGCGAATGTAGGCAAACGCCATGTCAGAGTACAGGCGGTCAAACGGCACCTCGACCTGCACGAGCTCGCGCGGATCCTTCTCCACGCGGCGATAGGCCAAGCGCTCAAACTTGCTATCGAAGCTAAAGTATTGGCGCTTCTCCTCCGTCTTGCACTCAGCGTCGATATACTCCTCGGCGAGCTCCACCAGACGCTCCAGCAGCGGCGTCGCCGTAGCCAGGTCGCCCTGCGCCAGATAGTTCTCGGCATACGTGATGTCTTGCAAGCTGATGGGCAGATCCATGGCTACTCCTCGATCTGAGCGAAACACGGCAGGCGCCGTATATACGGTCAATACACAAAACCCGGGTCTCTTACGAGGCCCGGGCGTTCAATTTTGGTAGCCCGTACCAGATTCGAACTGGTGATCTCCGCCTTGAGAGGGCGGCGTCC
>CABVAO010000001.1 GCA_902496335.1 uncultured Collinsella sp. | reverse complement strand
GGATAAGAAAAAAGCCGGGGAAAACGTCCCCGGCACTTGGAAGCCTTCCTAACGGAAAACCAATTGCCTTATATCATGTACTGTCTGAAAATTCACGGGAGCTCGAAGCGTTTCCGGACGTCAGCGGAATCTCAAGGCTCGTTCGCTAACTCATGGGCAAGCCACCCGAGACTACTCACTTTGCCCACCGATGGCGAAAGTCTGCGACCTGGGGTTTTGCGAATGGTGCGCAAGCCACCTGCGTTGATTCGCTTGCGATTGCAGCTGGTGACTTTCAGGCTAAAGAGCGGCTGAGTTTCAAAACGAGCGTTTTCGGCGCTATCGAGCCTCCAAAGGCGGCCAATCGTGGCCTTTGGGACAAAAACAAAAACTCAACGTCCGGAGTTTGAAAAAAGTTTTTGAAGTTGTCCCAGCTTATGTCCCCGAGGTCGACGAAGCACGACATGGCGTTACCTGGCGGCACTCGGCTCGAGACGGCACCGAAAACTGGATGCAACTGGAATGACAGGACGTCAGAAGCGGCGCCAACGAGTGGGAATAATTCCATTTAAAAGAGTGTTAGTTGTTAGAAGTGCCCTGTGGTATCACGGGGTATTTCTCTTTTTGTATCGTATCGATTTTCTGCAGCAAGCCGTCTGAGCTCATGGTTGCCATGAGTTGGGACAACGCTGGATATCAGGGTATCAATTTTTCAGGGAGCGTCCCTTTATGAGCAATTATCCGCGCAGCTAGCCTTGATATTTGGTTTTAATTCAGTAAAGATTACATTGACGTTTGGTACCCATTTAATACCCAGTTGAGCCTCTCGGTACCCATAGGGGCGTTTGACCTGGTGTTTTCGTTATTCTTGCCGAAGCACTTCCGATGGGTAGTTTTATGGACCATATGATCGGAGGGCTTGCCGGAATCGGCCGCATTTTCTCAATAAATGGACTCGCTTTTCTGTTCCATGCCCTCATTAAACCAGCAGAAAGCAACTAACGAGGAGGAGCTCATGATTGGACGGATCTACCATGTGGGATTGACGGTCAGCGACCTGGACCGTTCCGTGGCGTTTTATCGGGATGTGCTGGGCCTTCAGTATCAGGGGGAGCTCCTGATGGAGGGAAAAGAGACGGAGGCAATGTTCCGGCGAGAAAACTGCAAGGCACGGGTTGCTTATCTGAACGGCTCGGATCAGCTGCATATGCCGCCGGTGGAACTGATCCAGTTTGTGGAGGATGAAATTCACCGCAAGCCCATGGATCTTTTCACAACTTCCATATCAGAACTTTGCTTCTATGCAGAGGATGCAGATGCGGTCTATCAAAAACTGGCGGAGCAGGGTGTGGAGTGTTTCTCCGCTCCCCAGGAATTTGATTTTCGGCAGGATGGCTTTGGTCGGAGCAAAGCCTTCTACTTTCGGGATCCAGATGGAATCATATTAGAAATCATGGAGCCGCTGGACAAGTGATCTTTTGCCCCAGCGGATGTAGCGGTCGATCCTTTCGCCAACAGGCCCTTTCTGCCCGGATACCCCAGGGCTCGCTGGATGGCTGTCATGCGCTTCCCATTTCGCTAAACAAGCGTCAAAGAGGATTATCGATCGTTTCGGCATCGCCACTGAACTGCGCTATCAGCAAAGTGGCAGGAATAAAGGCCTCCGAATCTTCTGGTTCGGCGGCCTTCTTTTTTCATTGCTACCCGAAAAAGAACTCCTTGACGAACTCCCTTGAGCATCGGACGGCACTATCGAGCGTGAGCGTTTTCGTAGGCCTCTTTGATTCCTTCTGGCAAGCCGTCGGGAATCAGTGCCTTCAGCTCAGCCTCGCTGTTGCCCTGATTCAGCTGCCCGTAGTACCAGCATTTGAACTTCAACATGTCCAGCGCGCGGTTCATGCTCTCGATCTCCGACTCCATATGGGCCTTACGCTCCTCGAACATGGCCTTGCGCTGGGGGTAAGTGGACGGGCCCTCCGCACACCATTCCTTGAACAGACGGATGTCCTTGATCTCCATCCCCGCTTTCTTCAGGCATTCGATGACTCGAAGCGCCTCGAGTTCCGTGTCGCCGAATCGACGAATGCCGGACGTCCGCTCCAGCCCCGGGAACAATCCCTGCTTGTCGTAATACCGCAGCGTTGAGGCGGGCAAGCCGAACATTTCCGCCACCTGTCCGATTGTGTACATGGGTCCTCCGAATAAAACTCGATTTCATCCCTTGACCTAAAGTCAGGTTTAGGAATTACCTTCATTCTCGTCAATACAAATCGGTAGCGCAAGGGGTGGTCCGTAATGGGCAAAACGGTTTTCGCCGGCGGCGTGAACGGCGTGGGCGAAATCGCTGGGCACCCTGCTCTTGAGCAGGCGCGACGAATGGGCATGGGAATCTAGGCGGGCCACTTGGCCATGCGTAAACAGATTCGTGTCCAGAACCATCGATAGGAGGAAATCGATCATGGCAATTAAACAGACGGCGGGCAGAGACGCCCTGGGGGATTTTGCCCCCAAATTCGCTCAGCTCAATGACGATGTGCTGTTCGGCGAGGTGTGGAGCCGAGAAGACGGGCTTTCCCTTCGAGACCGCAGCGTGGTGACGGTGGTGGCCCTAATGGCGCAGGGGCTGACGGACTCTTCGTTCCAATATCATCTGATGTCCGCAAAGAGCAACGGGGTGACTAGGGCTGAGATAGCGGAAATCCTTACGCATGCGGCGTTTTACGCGGGATGGCCCAAGGCGTGGGCGGCCTTTCGCATGGCGAAGGAGGTCTGGGCGGACGAAGACGACGGCGCCGACGCAAAGGCCCGACACCCAAACGAGATGGCCTTTCCCATCGGTGCCCCCAACGACGCATTTGCGAAGTACTTTATCGGGCAAAGCTACCTCGTGCCCCTTTCCACCGAGCAGGTCGGCATTTACAACGTGACGTTCGAGCCCGGCTGCCGCAACAACTGGCACATCCATCACGCCAAAAGCGGTGGCGGACAGATCCTCGTCTGCGTGGCTGGTCGAGGGTTTTATCAGGAATGGGGCAAACCGGCACAGGAGCTGCGCCCTGGCGATGTAGTAAATATTCCCGCGGGCGTAAAGCATTGGCACGGAGCCGCGCCCGACAGCTGGTTCTCCCATCTCGCGGTGGAGGTTCCGGGTGAGGAGACCTCCAACGAGTGGTTGGAGCCCGTGGACGACGAGGAATACCTTACAGCGACTGACAAGGAGGCTTAGGCATGGAGCAGTTGAAACTGACGCAGGAATGGGACAAGGTGTTTCCCAAAAACGATAAGGTTGAGCACAACAAGGCGACCTTCCACAACCGATACGGCATCACGCTGGCTGCCGACGTGTACGTGCCTAAGAACGCGGAAGGCAAGCTGCCCGCCATCGCCGTCAGCGGCCCGTTTGGCGCGGTGAAAGAGCAGTCCTCCGGTCTGTACGCGCAGAAAATGGCGGAGCTGGGATTTTTCGCAATTGCCTTTGACCCGTCCTATACCGGCGAGAGCGGCGGTACGCCCCGCTATGTAGCATCGCCGGACATCAACACCGAGGACTTCTGCGCAGCGGTTGATTTCCTCTCTGTGCAGGAAAGCGTTGACCCGGAGCGTATCGGCATCATCGGTATCTGCGGTTGGGGCGGCATGGCAATCAATGCGGCGGCCATCGACACCCGTATCAAAGCTACCGCGGCTATGACCATGTACGATATGACCCGCGTGACCGCAAACGGCTATTTTGACGCCGAGGATTCCGAGCGGGCGCGCTTTGAAAAGCGGAAAGCACTGAATGCGCAGCGCACCGAGGACTATAAAAACGGCAGCTATGCGCTGGCGGGCGGCGTGGTCGATCCGTTGCCGGAGGATGCACCGCAGTTCGTGAAGTACTATTACGCCTACTACAAGACTCCGCGAGGCTATCATCCCCGCAGCCTGAACTCCAATGGCGGCTGGAATGTGACGTCCTCGCTGTCGTTTTTGAATATGCCGATTTTGCAATATAGCAGCGAAATCCGCTCTGCTGTGTTGCTGGTGCATGGCGAGAAGGCGCACTCCCGCTATTTCAGCGAAACCGCGTACAGCAAACTGACCGGGGACAACAAGGAGCTGCTTATTATCCCTGGTGCCAGCCACACCGACCTTTACAATCAGATGGACGTCATTCCGTTTGGAAAGCTGAAAGCGTTCTTTGAGGAGTATTTGAAATAAGGCGTGCCTTGATTCAATGCCAAGTCTCCAGCAACGATTCTTCTAAAGAGTGGGAGTAGCTGAAACGAGGCGATTGAATAACTCCATACGTTTTGGTTACAAGAAAACATGCTGCGCGCCTGCAGCATGAAGGAGAGGGAATCCTATGAATATCGTTGTATTGAGTGGTAGCCCGCGCAAGGGCGCCAATACCGACACCATGGTCGAGGCGTTTGCCGAGACCGCGCGTGAGGGCGGCCATGCGGTTGAGGTCGTCCGCGTTGCCAGCAAAAAGATCGCTGGTTGTCTGGGATGCCAGTACTGCTTTACCCATGAGGGCACTTGCGTGCAGAAGGATGACATGGCCAACGTGATCGAGTCGCTGAAAGGCGCCGATATGGTTGTCTTCGCTTCGCCTATCTACTGGTTTGATATCACCGCGCAGGAGAAGGCCGCCATCGACCGCCTGTACGCCTTCGGTGCTACGGGCTTCCCGTTCACCAAGACGGCCCTTTTGCTCGATAGCCACAGCGAGGGCGTCTATGATGCGGCGATCGCTATGTACAAGTCAACCTGCGCGTACTGCAAGTGGGAGGACCAGGGCATTGTCACCATCAGCGGTATGACCGAGCGCGATAGCATGGCATCGTCGCCCAAGTTGGAAGAGGTGCGAGAGCTCGCTCGCAAACTCGCCTAAGGACAAGAAGAGCGCATGGCAATCAGCGTTGGCGGAAAGCCTACTTCCCTTACCAAGAGGATTACTGATTGCCATGCGTTGATGTCCTTATGGACAATCTCCGCGTGCTAGGAGACCTTCTCGCTCAAGAATTCCCTGAACGCGGGGATGTCAAAGCCAACGAGACCACGCCCGCGCTCTCCGATGACGCCGTCCTCCAGGAGGCGGCGTTTGTATTGGCTTGCGTAGTTGCTGGCGACGCCCATGCGTTTGGCTACCTCCGAGACCCTGCTGGGGCCAGAATCGGGCAGCATCGCGAGCAAAAACTCAATGTCTTTATCGGAAAGCTCCCGATAGGTCGTTTCGAGAATTCGATCGCGCAGCTCCATGCGGGCAAGCAGAGAACCCTGCTGTACATCAGGTGCACTGATTTTGGGCGAGTTCTCCGAAACATCCCATGTGCGATATCCGACGAGCTGCATCATGTAGGGAAATCCGTCGACGGCCTTCACGGCATCCTCGAGCGCTTCTGGCGTGATTGAGCGGCCTCCGGCCTCAACGGTTTTGCGGAATGCGTTTGCAATTTCAACGTCAGTGATTCGTCCCAACTGATGATATTGGGAACGCCTGAGGAACGAGACGGAATCGTTGCGCAGCAACGCCGATACTTTGTAGGGCAGTCCTGCCATGAGTAGGGCAACTTTTTTACCTTCGCGTACAAAGTGCTGGTAAACAGAGGCAAATTGAAGCATTTCTTCGAGATCGACGGTGACTTCATCGATGGTGATGAGAAGTCCGATATCATGTTTTTCGAGTTGCTTAAAGATGCCATTCATGCGCGTGCGCCAGTTGCCCTGAGCCTCTTGAGCATATGTCCAATCGATGCCCACTGGACCAATTTGAACGCTGCTTATGCGCGCGTGAGGCTGTGAGAGGTAGCTATCTGCGGCCTCTTTGGTTCGCTCGATAATATCTTCGAGCATGCCTGGCATGGCGGAGACATTTGCTGCGATCCAATCGTGTTCAAGTGCCGTTTCTGAAAGGAGCGAGAGAAGCGCCGTCTTGCCCGTTCCCCTTGCGCCCGTAAAAATGGTCGACAGGTTGGGATCTCCCGGGCCATTGATAAAGCCACGGTTGATGTCACGCAGGATATGCTCGCGACCCGCTAGAAAGGGAGGGACGCTTCCAAATGTTGGGGTAAAGGGGTTCTTGCTGTACTCCATGGTAGCTCCTTTGCAAGTTCTGCTAATTTTTGCAACTTTTGCTAACTTTTGCAAGTTTTGCTAACGACAAACCAAAGGGTATCGAAGCAGTGGCGCTGACATTTTTTACGCAGAAAAATAAGCAGAAATCAATTTATCTGCGTTAAAAAATAGTTGAGAAGAAAAACGACGAGTCCCGGGCGCAATGCCGTTGCGTTCCGGGCCTCGTCGCTTTGCGAAGTGTCTAACGATCTCGTTGCCGTCGTCCTAGTCAAACAGACTCGGCATGTCGTTTTCTTTCATGAGAGCACCGGCGGAGGGCAGGCTCTGCGCGGTGAACTTCTCGGCCGAGACGCCGGCGCCAAGGATCTCTTCGGTTGTGCCGACGGTGGTGACCGAGCGGCCCTTCTTGGCCGTAAAGGCCTGGACACCCTGCGTGTTGGTAGTCGTCTTGGTCTTGAGCAGCGACGTGTTGAAGTTCATCAGGCGGTAGTCGCTCGAGACCAGCGCGATGTCGCGGTCCTCCTTGAGCACCTGGGCATACAGCAGCTTGCTGCCGCCGTAGATGGCGTTCTTGAGGCGTTTGCGGTTGGTCTTGGTGACGTATCCAGAAAGCGCGACGCGCACCACGCGGCCGTTTTCAAAGACAAACAGCACGTCGGCCTTATAGTCCTCGGGGTCGATGACCCAGATGACGCTCTCGTCGGGTTCCATCTCAAGATCGGTGGGCAGGTACGAGCCCAGCTGGGCCGACTTGGTGTCCTCAAACGCCGCAACCTTGCACTTGTATACCTGGCTCTTGTTGGTAAACACGAGCAGCTCGTGCGTGTTGGAGGACGGGAACTCGATAAAGGGCTTGTCGCCGTCCTTGTACTTGAGCGTGGTAGCCTTCTTGAGCACGCGGTCGGTCATCTTCTTAAGGTAGCCGTCGCGCGAGAGCATGATGGTGACCGGATACTCCTCGACCTCGGGCTCCAGGCTTACCTCGATAACCTCATGGGGCTCGATCCTGCCCGTGCGGCGCGGCATCACGTACTTCTTGTTGACCGCGGCCAGCTCGTCGCTGATGACCTTCTTGATGTTCTCCTCGCTGGAGAGGATCTCCTCAAGCTCGGCAATCTCACCCTCGAGCTTAGCGATGTCCTTGGTGCGGTTGAGGATGTACTCCTCGTTGATGTTGCGGAGCTTGAGCTCGGCAACAAACTCAGCCTGGGTCTCGTCGATGTCGAAACCCTTCATAAGATTGGGCACGACCTCGGCTTCGAGCTTGGTGCCGCGGATGATGGCGATCGCCTTGTCGATGTCGAGCAGAATCGCTTCGAGGCCGTGCAGCAGGTGCAGGCGCTCGGACTTTTTGCCCAGGTCAAAGTTAATGCGGCGACGCGTGGACTCAATACGCCATTTAACCCACTCGTGCAGAATCTGGCGCACGCCCATAACACGGGGATAGCCGTCGACGAGCACGTTGAAGTTGCACGAGAACGAATCCTGCAGCGTGGTCGAGCGATAGAGCTTGGCCATGAGCTTGTCGGGGTCGACGCCGCGCTTAAGGTCGATGGCGATGCGCAAGCCCGAGAGGTCGGTTTCGTCGCGGATGTCAGCGATCTCCTTGACCTTGCCCTCTTTGGAGAGCTTGACGATGCGCTCGATGATGACATCGGTCTTGGTGGTGTAGGGGATCTCGTACACCTCGATGATGCGCTCTTCGGGAATCCAGCGCCAGCGGGAGCGGATCTGGAAGCTGCCAAGGCCGGTCTCGATAATCTTTTCCATCTCCTCGCGGCGGTAGATAATTTCACCGCCGGTCGAGAAGTCGGGCATGGGCATGTACTCGAGCAGGTCGCAGTCGGGATCCTGCAGGTAATGCATCGTGGCAGTACAGACCTCGTTGAGGTTGAAGCCGCAGATATCGGATGCCATGGCGACGCCGATGCCCTTGTTGGCCGAAACCAGAATATTGGGGAACGTGGTGGGCAGCAGGCGCGGCTCCTTCATGGCGCCGTCGTAGCTGTCAACGAAGTCGACCGGGTCCTTGTCGATGTCCTTGAAGATCTCGGCGCTGATGGGGGAGAGCTTGGCCTCGGTATAACGCGAGGCGGCGTAGCTCAGGTCGCCCGAATAGTACTTGCCAAAGTTGCCCTTCGACTCCACAAAGGGGGCGAGCAGCGCTTCGTTGCCGGTGGCTAGACGCACCATCGTCTCGTAGATCGCGGCGTCGCCGTGCGGGTTGAGCTTCATGGTCTGACCCACGATGTTGGCGCTCTTTTGGCGCTCGCCCTTGAGCAGACCCATTTTGTACATGGTGTAAAGCAGCTTACGGTGCGAGGGCTTAAAGCCATCGATCTCGGGGAATGCACGCGAGACGTTGACGCTCATGGCGTAGGGCATGTAGTTGACCTCGAGCGTCTGCGTGATCGGCTGGTCAGTGACCTCGGAGTGCAGGCCGATGACGTTCTCGGCGTTGACCTGCTTTTTCTTTGGCTGGGTTTTCGTCTTCTTCTTTGCCACGATTTCCTCTTGAACTTCTTATGGCCGTCGTTATCGATTTGCTGCTATTGCAGGTCTAGCTGGTCCAGATATTCCTTGCCGTGCTCGGAGATATGGCGCTTGCGGCCTGCCTCGTCGTTGCCCAGCAATAGGTTGAACATGGTCTCCATCTTGGTGACGTCCTCGGGTTCCACCTTGATCAGACGACGCGTCTCGGGGTTCATGGTGGTGAGCCACATCATGTCCGGATCGTTCTCACCAAGACCCTTGGAGCGGTTGATGGAGCACTTCTGGTCGCCGATTTCCTTAAGAATGCCGTTCTTTTCGAGCTCGGTGTAGGCAAAGTAGGTCTTCTCTTTGCAGTTGATCTCGTAGAGCGGCGACTCGGCGATATACACGTAGCCCTCGTCGATAAGTGTGGGCACCAGGCGGTAGAGCATGGTGAGCACGAGCGTGCGGATGTGATAACCGTCGACGTCGGCGTCCGTACAGATGATGACCTTGTTCCAGTTGAGGTTGTCGAGGTCAAAGGCACCGAGGTTCTTGATGCGCTTGTCCTTGATCTCCACGCCGCAGCCCAGCACGCGCATGAGGTCCATGATGATGTCGGACTTAAAAATGCGCGGGTAGTCCTCCTTCAGGCAGTTGAGGATCTTGCCGCGGACGGGCATAACGCCCTGGAACTCGGCATCGCGCGAGGTGCGAATGGCGCCTGCTGCCGAGTCGCCCTCTACGATGTAGATCTCGCGGCGGCTCTTGTCCTTGGAGCGGCAATCGATGAACTTCTGCACGCGGTTGGCCATGTCGGTCTTCTGCTGCAGGTTGGTCTTGATGCTCTGACGCGTCTTCTCGGCGTTCTCGCGCGAGCGCTTGTTGATGAGCACCTGCTCCATGATCTTGTTGGCGGCGTCTTTGTTCTCGATCAAGTAGGTCGAGAGGCGCTCCTTAAAGAATGCCGTCATGGCCTGCTGGATAAAGCGGTTGTTGATGGCCTTCTTAGTCTGGTTTTCGTAGGACGTCTGGGTGGAGAAGCAGTTGGTCACCAGCACCAGACAGTCCTGGACGTCTTGCCACTTAATGCCGCTCTCGTTTTTGTTGTACTTGCCCTGTTGCTTAATATAGGCATCGATGGCGCTGGTCAGAGCGCTGCGAGCGGCCTTTTCGGGCGAACCGCCGTTCTCGAGCCACGATGAGTTGTGGTAGTACTCCTGCATCATGAAAGTGCGCGAGAAGCACATGCAAGCAGTGATTTTTACGTTGTAGTCGGGCAGGTCCTCGCGATCGCGACCGCGACGGTCGGCCTCGATAAAGAAGGGCTCGGTAAGGTAGTCGGTACCGACCTTCTCGAGCACGTAGTCCTCGATGCCCTTGGGGTAGCAAAAGTCCTCTTCGGAAAACTCGCCATCGTCGCCCTCGATGCGCAGGCGGAAGGTCACGTTGGCGTTGACCACGGCCTGACGGCGCATGGTCTCGCGATACCAATCGTGGGGGATGCTGATGGAGGTGAAGACTTCAAGATCGGGGCGCCACTTGATAGTGGTACCGGTGCGGTCCTCGTCGCTGGGTTCAATCTCGAGTGCCTTCTTTTTGGCGCCGACGACCTTGCCCTTCTTAAAGTGCAGAGAGTACTTGTTGCCGTCGCGCCAAACCGTGACGTCCATGTATTCGGAGGCGTACTGGGTCGCGCACGAGCCCAGGCCGTTGGTGCCGAGCGAGAAGTCGTAGTCGCCGCCCTGGTTGTTGTTGTACTTGCCGCCGGCGTAGAGCTCGCAAAAGACGAGTTCCCAGTTAAAGCGCTTCTCGGAGGGATTCCAGTCGAGCGGGCAGCCGCGGCCGTTGTCCTCTACCTGAATGGAACCATCGCGAAAGGCGGTAAGGGTGATGAGCTTGCCGTAGCCCTGGCGCGCCTCGTCAACGGCGTTGGACAGGATCTCGAAGGCAGCGTGTGCACAGCCATCGAGTCCGTCCGAGCCGAAGATGACGGCAGGGCGCAGACGTACGCGTTCCTCGTCCTTGAGCTGGCGGATACTGTCGTTACCATAGTTTGCGGTGTTTTTTGCCATACTCGCTCTCTCGGTGCTCCTTTGCTGCGTTTAAGTCATATAGATAGTCAAGGTAGCATAGCCCAGCCCTTGGGCGATTCCAACCAACATGAAATCCATCGAACAATCGTTCGGAGTTCGATGGAGATTCGTTTACTCGGACAAAACCGAGTCGGTTCTGTCCGAGTAAGTTTGAATAGTGAACCGAAGTTGTAATGTCCGCATGGCGATGTCGGACATGGTTTTCATAATGACAGATATAGTTGACATTGTCTGATATATGCAATATATTTCTGTCATGTTGCAACGGATATCTGTCCATTACTACGAAAGGAACTCCATGCCGGGCAAAAAGAACCTACGCATGAAGGCGGCGCGCGCGGCGGTTGGCCTTTCGCAAGCTGACTTGGCCGAGGCCGTGGGCGTTACGCGCCAGACTATCGGCCTAATCGAGGCGGGCGGCTATAACCCCACGCTCAATTTATGTGTGGCGATCTGCAAAGCGCTACGCGTTACGTTGAACGATCTGTTTTGGGAAGACGGGATCGACGTCGACCCTAACGCTCTTTAGGAGTTCGCTATGAAATTTGAAGATTTAAAACTCGTGCAAAAGTGGCGTGAATATGCCGGCCCAAAGGATGAGCGCCTGGAGGCTGAGAGCGCGAAGATCTACAAGATTGGTTTCGTGCTGCTTTCGTTTGGCATGTTGATGATATTTTTCTACCAGTTTATAGCTCGACAGGTTGCGTGGGTTCACAGCGACGCCAGTGAAATGCCGCATGGCTTTGCAACGCCGTTCGAGGCAGCCATGTATTTGTGGCTCGTTCTCGTGATGTTGATTTGCGCAGGACTGCAAACGCGGAAGGGCTATGTCGATACCAATCGTTTTGGGCAAACCGAGCATCTTCCTGTTGGATATTTCCTGCTTCTCAGCGGTCTTAGCGGCGCCGCGTTCGCGCTTGTTATTGCCGCAATGCGCTGTATCGCTGAGGCGCAGATCGTACCGCTCGAAAGCGTCTTTTGGTTGGCGAACCTGGCCACGGGCGTGTTCTGCGGTGCGACGATTTTCGCGGCCACGTTTGCTGCCCTGTGCGCAACGTTTTTCACGGCGAAAAGACGCCGTGCCAAGCTCGAGGCAGAACTCGACTCCTCTGACGACATCTAATGCGTAATGGGCTGGCTCTGGGTATTCAGAACCAGCCCATTTGATGTTCGATGAGCCGAGTCGGCGCCTCTCACAAAAGTAACTAGGAGCTAGCGAGGCCTATCCGAATTGGCCTCATTGGCGGTGTCGATCTCGAGCGCCGTGCGGCGGGCGCTGTAGGCGACGAGGCCGGCGCCTGCCGCGGCGAGTGCTGCAGCGGCTGCCGTAAGGGGGATGTTGCTGTCACCCGTTCCAGCAAGCGCGCCTGCTTTTCCAGAACGCTTGCTGTTACCGCGGTCCTTGCCACTGCCGGAGCTGCTTCCGCCGGAGCCGCCGCCCTCGTCGGTACCGCCGCCACTCGAGCCGCCACCGCCGTCCGCCGTCATCGGTGCATCGTGAAGTCCTGTCGTATCCGCGCTGTCGCATACGCCGACCTGAACTTCTGAGCGTTCGCATGCCGCGTCGGGCACATGAAGCTCGTGCAGTACGGCACCCAGCGTCGAGTTTGCGCCCGGTCGAATTTCCTCGAGCGTTACGGGATCGAGCGCCACCAGCTTACGCGCCTTCGCATATAGCGTTACGCGTTTGCCCACCTCGTCGCTCCAACTCTCGGGGATGGCGAAGCTCATGCGGAACTGTGCCGTGCAACCCGGTGCCAGCACGGCGTTGCCACTGTCGGCTACCAGCGGGTGCGTTGCAAAATGTGCGCCCAGCGTCTCGAGCGTGTACTTCACGTGTGTCATGTCGTTGGCCGAAGCGTCCTCGGCAAGCTCTGGATCGTAGATCGATGCCATGCGTGCGTTCACTCCGAACCCGATGGATGCGCTGGAGAACGGCTGGCTGGAGCCCTCTCGGTACAGATCGATCGTGCCGGCGGTCAGCAAGGTGTTGCCGTCGTTTCGTACCGTGACCATGAAGGATTCGCCTGCTGCTCCGGGCACCACCGCGCCCGAGGTAGCGACTGCGCCCGTCGGAGTGGCACACGCCACCAAGGGCACTTCGATGCCGTGTAGTTCTGCCTCGCTCTTCTCCGCGCTCACAATGTGCGTGGCGAGCGCGGAGAGCATGCTCCCCGACGTCAAAAATGTCGTTATCTGATCGACGGGATGGTCCAGCTCGCACATCACGAACGGCTCCGTGAACAGATCGCCTGCCAAGGTGCTGGCGAAGATGCGGAAGTGCTTGCCCATCACTGCTACCGGGTTGCCTTCTTCGTCGTAGGTTTGTCCCACCTTGCCATCGGTGTTCTCTACATAGAGCACGCACCTGCCGTTGTTGCTTACGCTGAACGATGCCGGGCCGCAGCCTGCGGCACCCACGGGCTGCGTTGCAAATACCGATGCGCCTCGCGTCCAAGTAATATGCTGCAGTTGCTCGTTGACGGTAGCCAAAAAGCCCGTGTGCTGCGGCCACGGCACCGCGTGGGGTACTGTGGCATCTGGCGACATAACGCCCCAGCCCGCAATGGACTGGCCGATCACGGCGTACGATGCACAGCCACAACCGCCTGCGGTCTCGTATGCAACGGGCACCACCATTTTGCCGTTGATATTCTCGGGCGCGCCGAGCTCGATGCTCGACGGTGCCTGCGGAAAGCGGAGAACTTGGCGGAACGTCAGGCTGTCGCCCGAAACGTCCGACCACAGGGTAAAGCACTCCAGCGCAACCTCGGCCTCGCTGCCGAGCGCCTTTTCTGCGGTGGTTCCGCGGCGGTGGAGGTAGGCGCCCGACAGGCGCCCGTTGACAAGTGTCTTGCCCACCGTGATGCGTGGGCACTGCAGGCAATGGTAGCCATCCTCCTGAAGGCGGCCGCGCGAGATGCTGCGCCACGACGTGTGCGATACCACGCGAACTCCGTCGTTGCTTATGCGCAGGCGCACAACGGACAGTATGCCGGCTGTGCTTGCCATATCGAAAAGGGTGTCGTCGCCGGCGGGGCGCTCGCCCGAGACCAGCAGCACGTAGGCGTCCTGGTTTCCTCTTCCGTCCGTATATTCCACTACGTCGAAGTCGTAATCGTATATGCTGTCGCGCTCCACGTCGCCCTCGCCAAACCCAAGGGGAAAGTCCACAGGCGTGGGAGCGGACCACGTTCCGTTTGCCTTTGTGTGTACCACCAGGCGCGAGCGACCATTGTCGCCGTAGCGCACCGAGGCGATACGGAACAGGCATTCTACGCCGGCAATCATTGCCAGCTTCATGTGGGCTTCGCTGAGCACGCCAGCAAACAGCACGTTGTCGCTCGAAGGCTTGATGCCGCCACGCTCGTCCTCCGACACGCCGGCAGAATTGGCGTTGGGGTCCGCAACGGCGTTCGTTGCCTGACCGATGTAGGTGTACGCATACATCGGCGCGGCGTTTTCGTCGTTCTCTATCAGTGCGTGGACGAAATGCTCGACCTGTCCTGTGTCGTCGCTTTCTGCATCCGCTTCGAGCTCAATGCGCGTGACCGCTTGATCCCAATCGCGCACGACAGGTGCGACGTTTACGGCAGTAGCCTTAACCTCGGCGCATGCGAGCAGCTCGGCGTTGGTGACGATGGTGGCCGATGCGATAAATTGAGGCACGCCGCCCGCCTTGATGTCGCCGGGCGTGCCGAAGCAGGCATCCAGCGTGTAAGGCGTATCTCCGCCCAATGCGAGTTCAGAGCGCTGGAGTACATACTGGTCGCCGTTGTTCACCGACATATTCCACGAATCGAGGAGTGTGGGCCACGACCCCGACCAAGCCTTGGCGGTCCACTTGAACATTACGAACTGGAGTATCACGTCGACATCGACGTCTGCACCCACGCGTAGTCGCGGAAGCTGGTGCCCATCTGCCTTCTCGTACCCAATGAACAGCGTGAGGGATGCGGCGCCGCGCACGGCGGACGAAGCGACGCCTGCAACGCCGGCGCCAAAGGTGACGGCAAGCCCGATCTGGATGGTGAACGAGCCCGAGGTGTTTGAATAGTCGAGCGATATGTTTTTGAAAAACGCCGCGCCGCTACCGTGCGTGTGGGCGCCCACGGCGAGCGCCAGTTTTGCCAGCACCCAGGGGTTGACGTTTAGGAAAAACGGCACCGGTCCTAGGGTAAACTGCTCGGTCCAATTGAGGTCGGTTCTTACCTGGAAGAGGGCCTTAATATTGCCGTATGCGGGGTCGTTGTTGTTACCCCAGGTTTTGCCCACCCAATCGTAGGCGAGCGAGCCGTACAGCTGTGTGGCGATATCCATCGTGAACAGCGGCGTGCAATGGTGACGAAGGAGCTTGGTGTTTCTTGGATCGGTGCCCGAACCGGCACTCATACTTTTGTACTGATTCCACTTCCCCTCCATCTCGTCGAGGTAGCGGTTTGCCTGCTTGGCGCCCGATTCACGCGGCGATTTCTTCCAGTACTCCGGATCCGGATTGCCTGAATCGTTCATATAGCTGGCTGGTTTGTATCCTCCGCCAAACAGCACGTATCCGGCAAACGAGAAATCGAACAAAATGGGGAACGAGGGCATCCAACACGTGAACTTATTACCACCGATGCCGGGAAACGATGCGGGGAAATCAAACGGAGTGATCTCTTGGTCCATGGTGGTGGGGACGATAGTGGTCGATCCGGATTCCGCCTTTGCGGCCGGCGCGGTGACAACGGCCATGGGGGAGGAGAGCGTGTAGGTTTTGTCCTGATAGTCGAGGACGAAGCGCAGCTTGCACCCTTCTTCCAGAAGGCCCGAAGCTGCATCGAGGAACTTGTCTTCGAGTGTGAACGTCGCCAGATTATCCACGCTCGATGCGCTGGCCTTGACTTGGCCAATCTGCGTGACGGTTTCGGGTGAGCTGCCCGTGGCGGGCGTCACTTTGTTGATGCGCAGCGTTGCCTGTCCACCCTGTGGCAGATGTGCCTGCACGGTAAAGGCGTGCGTATCGGGCTGCTCGTTTGCCGTGTCGTCCTTCGGCAATGCCATGAACGTAGCATCGGCGTACTGGATGTCCCATTCGTCGAACGTGAGCTGTCGAAAGTACGGCTCGCCGTCGGAAAGCGGACGCGTGGGCGCGGTTATGGCGGTGCCGCCCTGAATACGCGCAAGGGGAATCTCGACATCACGGTAGCCCGCCATGCTAATGGAGATGCCGCCGTTAAAGTCGTACGCGTCGAGAAGCGTTGCCTCGTCCACGTAGCCTTCCGAAAGAGGGGCGACCTCAAAGATAGCCGTACCCTCGTCGTCGGTAGTGGCGGAAAGCTGTTTGCCCGCGGCATAACGCGACGCGAGCGTGACCTGGGCTCCCTTGATGGGCGTATTCTTGTTGGCGACGTCGACCACGACCACACCGAACATGGTGCGCGAGAGAACGAGCACCCTGAAGGGGTCTTTTTCGTCGGCATGGGCTTCGGTGGGCGCGAACGGCAATATGAAGGCGTTTGCGCTTCCCGGCACGCGAGGCAACATAATGCTCGCTAGCGAGGACGCTCCGGCAACAAGTAACGAACGGCGATCAAGCATCTTTGGCTCCCATCCCGCAGGTATCGGTGGAAATAATCCAATTTTGCGAGAAGGCGCCACGTGGCGGTAGTGCCGTTCAAGGGACAAAATGTCCAAATTAATCGAGCGAAGCGCCGGGTTCCGGAACGCGTTCGATGCGCTTGGCAGTCCGGTCGCTAACGTAACATATGCGCGACCAGCTCGGCGCGGGTTCCGATACCAAGCTTTGCGTATACGCCGGATAGGCGGTTTTTAACAGTGCCCGGCGATACGTCCATGTGGCGTGCGATTTCGGCGTTGGTCCATCCGCGGCAGGCGAGCATGGCCATGGTGAACTCTGTGGTCGTTAAATCGTCGGCCACGTCCTCGCCCGAATCGGGGTTGTGGATGCGCCGCCAGCCGTAGCTGAATCGATACGTAATCTCGATGATGCGTGCGAAATCGTCAGGGTATTGCGATTTTAGGCATGCCTCGATGAGTCCCTGCAAAAGGCCGTGGTGCTCGCCAATGAGCTCGATAAGGCCGTCGGGGCGCGCAATGTTCCAAGCGGCTCCGAAGTGCGTTTTTGCGGCGTCGATGTCCTTGAGGCTCATGCATGCCATGGAAGCTGCCAGGTGCAGGAACAGTTCCGAGATCGGATAGCTTCCCTGTTTCATGATCAGGGCGTTTTCCGCCATGCCCAGACTGCGGCCATATTCGCCGCGCAGGTACAGGGCATGCGCCATCACGTAGCTGGCGAACAGGCGCAGGCCTTCGGGCAGATGCGCCGCAAGCGGATAAAACTCTTCGGCGGAATACGGGGAAGGCAAGTGCAGCAGGACGCTCGCGGCGGAGGCGAACAGGATATGCGTAGCGTGGATGGCGGGCGATTCCTCGTCGGCCGGCGTAACGAGGATGCCAGTAAGGCACCGGCGGGCGTCGGCGATACGGTTGAGCGACAGGCTGGCATATCCGCAGATAAAGCATGCGGAATAGCGCAGTGCGGGGTCGGTGGCGTCAAGATAGGGGCGCGCCGTTTTGGCAGCGAGGGCGGCCTGTCCGCGAAAGTACAGCGCTTCTGCCGTGGCGATGGTGCGTGAATCGGGGTCGGAAATGCCTGCAACTGCAGCGTCAATCTGCCCTGGCACAAAGGCAGTGCACATCAACGGCATGGGAACGCATGGGTAGCCATCGCAGTCCATCTTCCATCTCCCAACAGCTGGCAACAATAGCAGCAATTGTACTCCTGTTGCTCGGGACTGGAATTTGTGGGTATCGCCGACGATTATGCCGAACGTATAAAGGAAGACTAGCGGCTCTCTTGAACCCGAGGTCGAAGGGGGCGTTGTACAAGGCGAATGGGGCCGAGTGGAAGTGGATCAAAAGAGCGTTACTTGACGTTTCATGCATAATGCCAACCGCCCCGCGACATCACGTTCGCAGCGCGCAGGGGCCGGAGAATCTTCGCGATGAGAGTTGACGTCTAATACCTTGCATCGTATAGTGTGTATAGCATAGTATATGACGAGAGGAGGTGTGCGGATGGAGGCACAGATGAAGCGCGGCTTCCTGGAGGCCTGCGTGCTCGCGGCCGTCTCCGGCGAGGAGTCCTACGGCTACCAGATCGTGAAGGACGTACCGGCGAGCATGGGGCTCACGGAGTCGACGCTCTACCCGCTGCTCAAGCGCCTGGAGAAGGCCGGGTGCATCACGGCGCGCTCCGCCGAGCACAACGGGCGGCTGCGCCGGTACTACCGCATCACGGACGACGGGCGAGCGCGCATCGAGGAGTTCCTGGCCGAGTGGCCGTCCGTACGGGAGATTTACGCATACGTTGAGGGGGCGCACCATGACGCGCGATGAGTTTCTGGGCCGGTTGGGCGAGCTGCTCGCCTGCCTGCCGGCCGAGCAGGTGGAGGAGACCAAGGCGTTCTATGCGGAGGCCATCGCTGACCGCATGGAGGACGGTATGAGCGAGGAGGAGGCCGTGGCCGCCATGGGCACGCCCGGCGAGGTGGCGGAGGCCACGCTCGACGACCTGCCCGCCGTGCCGCGCGCGATCGCGAGGACGCGCCGGCGCAGCACCACGCTGCTGTGGGTGCTGACCATCGTGGGCTCCCCGGTGTGGGTGCCGCTGCTCGCCGCCTTCGCCGCCGTGGCCGTCACGGTCTATATCTGCATCTGGCTGCTGGCACTCTGCGTGTGGATCGTCGCGGCGGCACTCGGGGGCGTGGGCGTAGTTGAGCTCCTGTTTGCCGTAAGCGGCGTCACCATCGGCCACTTCCCGTACGCCCTCGCCTCGGCGGGCGTGGGGCTCGGCCTCGTCGGCGTGGCGCTCTTCGTTGGTGCTGGCGCTTGGGCCGCCTCAAAACAAATTGCGCGCCTCTCGGCGCTCTGGGCGAGGAAGGCCGCCTCGCCCTTCTGGAAGGGTAAGGGCGAGAAGGGCGGCGCTGCCGCGCATCTCGCGGCGTAGAAAGGAGTGAGTACCATGACCAGCGCGAAGAAGATCTACCTCGCCGTGGCGGGCGGGCTCGTTGCCGCGGGTGTTGTCCTCGCGGGCATTGGCTTTATCGCTTCGGGTTTCGACCCGGCCGTGTTCACAACCCAAATCGACACGCGCGACAGCACCATCGTGCTCGGCGGCGTCGAGGTGGACGACCCGACGGGCCTCCCCCTCATCGAGCAGCTCGCCGGAATCGGCGAGGTCGACACCTCCGGCATCACCGCGTCCGAGTCCCCTGCTGCCCCGGAGGCGCCCACCGCTCCCTAAGCATAGCGTGCCCGGACGCCCCGTCCATCGGGCTGTGCAAGCCTGTGGAACCCGGACCTCAACCCCAACCCAACCGGCCTCGAGCCTGCGTCGATTCGCTCCCCGTCCCGCGCGGGGGCCCATGACGCATACCCAAAATCCATCCGAGGAGAAAGGAACGCAATGACGACAGCCATGCCCCTCCGCCTTCACGGGGTCACGAAGGCGTACCGCGGGAGGACCGTCCTCGGCCCCATCGACCTCGCCCTCGAGGCGGGGCGCGTCTACGGGCTCATCGGCGAAAACGGCGCCGGGAAGTCAACGCTCATCTGTATCGTCACTGGCACCGCCAGCCCCAGCTCGGGCTCGGTTGAGCTGTTCGGCGAGCGCGGCGGGCGCGGGCTTGCCGCCGCCCGGAGGCGTATGGGCTACATGCCCGACGCGAGCTCGGCCTACCCGGGGCTCTCTGCGCGGGAGAATGGATTTGCAACGGTTGCTTAAACATTTTTTACAGGGACAGCCCTGCGTTCCTGAACTCAACTGGGCTCATGTAGACCAGTGTCGAAGGGGCAGTCGCCCCAGTCCGCGTACCAGACCTGTGTGCCGCCGAGGGAATACTTCCTCCAGTAGGGCCAGTGCGGGACGTCCATCCTCTCTTCCTTTCGGGGCGTCAGGCGCCGGGCCCAAGGCCGCACCTGCGCCCCAGCTCCGCCACGAGGGCGTCGTTGTCTCTGACCGAGACGATGGCGTCGCCGTCGTAGGGCGCCTCGATGTAGACGCGGTCGAGCGAGTTGGCCGTCCCCGCCCAGAGCGTCCTGGTGCGCCGGACGCCCCGCACGTGGGCGTAGGGTATCACCGAACGCGTCCCAGCGTACACGACGACGAGGCGGTCGCCGTAGAGCTCGAGGCGATTGCTGCGGACGGGAAGGGCAGCCAGGGCCACGAGGGCCGGGATGGGCAGCAGCGCGAGCCAGCCCCATAGGAGCGCGGGACTCGAGCTCAGGAAACACGCGATACACGCCGCGGATAAACCGCCCGCCACAATCACCATGGCCGCTATGAACCACGGGTCTGTCCTGCCGGGGAACACCCGCTCCGGCCGCTCGCCCTTCTCACCCATTACGGCCCTTCCGTCTCTTGCACCCCTCCCGGAACTGTCCGCATCAGTATAGCCAATGCTTTTTCTGATTTGTTGAGAAGCCGGCATTTGGGGGCATTTTGGATAGCGAACAGTTCAAACAAGAAGCTGAGAAAATAGAACAAAGCCTGAGTGCCTTGAGAGTCGCCGAGCGCAATGCAGTGATTCCCTTTATGAACGGCGACTTTACCCAATGGGATCTATATCTGGCATCCTCCTCTGAGTATGCGATGAGACTGATAGACGGATTTATCTCCATGCTCGAATCGAGGAATCTTGTTTGCGTCGCCCAGCTTCTCCGCGCACAGGTTGGAGTCTGCCTGCGGACATTCGCGTTATTCGCCGCCGAAGACCAGGATGACTTTCTCCCAAAAGGCTGCCAAGTACCATGGCGTGAGCGTTGGGGTAGCCATCATTCAGCGTGGATACATCCGGATGCGCATAGATCCAGACGATTCCAACGTTCTCGTATTTCCCGTGCAGGTAATCGAAGAGGGCAAGCGACACCATGCGGTTGCCGCCGACGGTCACGACTCTGTCGGGGTTTTCTGCCGTAAGCTTCCTCTGCGCATCCTGAATCCCCGCCAGGACTTCGTCCTCGGCATAGATGCGAACTGCCTCCCATTCCTCATATCCAAGTTTTGGGACGCGTTTCACAATGCCGAGTGGAACCCCTGGACAGTCGGATCACGTGGTGGCCCCCTTTGAGAGGGTCACGAGCATCACGGTTCCGTTTTCGGAACTTGTTTCGACCTCTACAGCGCCACCGTGAAGCGCTGCAATCTCCCAAACGAGCGCTAACCCGAGCCCTGCGCCGCCGTATGCCCTGCTGCGGGATTTGTCTAGACGAAAGAACGGTTGGAAGATGCTCTCACGGTACTGCTTGGGTATTCCCGGGCCCTGGTCCTCGACTCGCAGGAGCACGTGGCTGTCGCTGTCGCTGATGGAGACGTTGACAGTCGAGCCGGAGCGGCTGTAACGGATGGCGTTTTCGGCCAGGTTAAACACCAGCCGATAGAGGAGCGTGTCGCTCCCGATTACTAAAGCGTCTCCAGCACAATTGAGGGCTATGCCCTTATTTTCGGCAAGTGGCGCAAGGTCGGTGAGGACCTCTTCGGACAAGGGACCAAGTTCAACACCGTCCTCGCAAGGAACGCTGCGGAGCTCACTCATCTCGAGCAATACCTTGGTCATTCGAGACATGCGCTCGGTTTGTTCTTGTAGCAGGCTAAGCAACTCGGCTGTTTCGGGTTGCAAACCGGAGTGCTCGGAGATGAATAGTTCAATCTGTGCTTGCATAAGGGCAAGCGGGGTGCGCAGCTCGTGTGCGGCGTTGCCGGTAAACTGACGCTGTGCAGAGAACCCTTCACCAAGCCGGGCGATCATGTCGTTGAATGAGACGCTGCATCGCTGTAGCTCGGTGGGTACATCTTCACTGAGTCGGATTTCGCTTAGGTTGTCAGGCTGCACACGCTCAACCTGGGCTGCAAAAGCCCGTAGCGGTTTGAGTGCACGGCCGCTCACAAAGTATGCCAGCACGCCGCCAAGGAGTGTGACTCCAGCCGTGATGTACCAGGTTGTCGTGCCAAAAGACTCCTGTGCGTCGTTTACGACGATCGTGACCTTGTCATCGGGGGTCGCTTTCGTTGGGTCGAACGCCTGGGGCGAATCTTCGCCGGTTGCGTTAAAGGCCGAGATGTTGCTGCCGATGGCATCCATGTAGCGCATGCCCGTATAGCCGACCAGGCAGTTCGTCAGCACGCACGCCGCACACGTCAGCAGTGCCGTCATAATCGTTATGCGCCATTGCAGCGAAAGCCTTTTCATTCGCCATCCTCCATAACGTAGCCCTCTCCAATCCGATTGCGAATCGGGTCGTATCCCAAAGCGCTGCGTAGCTTTTTGCGGAGTGACGAGATGTGAACGCGGGTTGCGTTGCTAAAGCTGTTCACGCTGCTATCCCAAACGTGCTCGATAAGCTCCTCTTGACTTACCGGACGCCCCTGATTAAGCATCAGGTATTCCAAGATTCCCGTTTCCTTGCGCGTAAGAGATAAAGCCTCACTGTCCACGGAAGCGATGCGCGCCTTGGTGTCAAAGCGGAGCTTTCCGCAGGTTAATACTATGTCGCTTTGTGCGAAGCGCCTGAGGGTAAGGCTGCGGATCCTTGCCGCAAGTTCGTCCAGATGAAACGGCTTGGTGAGGTAATCGTTGGCGCCGGCATCGAGTCCGTCGACTTTATCGGATACTTCGCCACGTGCGGACAGAATCAGCACCTTGGTCTCGCAGTCGGTTTTCCTAAGTTCCCTGAGCACGGTCATGCCATCGATACGGGGAAGGTTGAGGTCGAGCACCACGAGGTCAAAGACTTCGACGCCCAGCAGGTCGAGCGCCTCCCGTCCATCGTGACAGCAGTCGACGCTGTACGCCAAGTTTCGCAAGCTGCGCGCGATTGCATCGCACAGTGCTCGCTCGTCTTCGACGATCAAAATACGCATAACAGTCTCCTTGCACATTCCAAATCGCGCTTAACACGGATTTTATAGTCGATATGGTCCAATGGTCGCGTAACGAAAGGAGTGGTTGGGTTGTTCAAAGCGGTAAAGCCCGTGGTACAGGTCGCTTTGTTGATCGTCGGAATTGCCATGGTGTGCTTTGGTGTTATGCGTGGCGAGGCGGATGCCGTGCTGGCCAAAGCGATTAGGCTGTGCTTGGAGTGTATCGGAATTGGATAAAAGAGAAAACACTGCGTCGCATGTTTTGGCCCGATTTCGCGGATTCATTCAGGCGGCGACGACGCTGGTCACCAACATTCACCTGCCAAACTTTGCCAAAGGCGGCATCTATCAGGGCGCGGGAAAAACAGTCTGCGTACCTGGACTTAATTGCTATTCGTGCCCCGCGGCATCGGGTGCGTGCCCCATCGGGTCGTTCCAGTCGGTGGTAGGTTCATCCAAGTTCAACTTTTCTTACTATGTTACCGGTACGCTCATTTTGCTCGGCGTGCTGCTGGGACGCTTTGTAT
The DNA here is from genome assembly GCA_902496335.1 of uncultured Collinsella sp. Lineage (GTDB taxonomy): Bacteria > Actinomycetota > Coriobacteriia > Coriobacteriales > Coriobacteriaceae > Collinsella. Next base: position 145,860 of record CABVAO010000001.1, on the reverse strand, counting down.
GCGGCTTTCTGTGCCCGTTTGGCTGGCTGCAGGAGCTGCTTCATAAGATTCCCGGCAAAAAGTTCTCCACGAAAAAGCTCAAGCCGCTCACGTACATCAAGTACGTCGTGCTGCTGTTTGCCGTGGTGCTGCTGCCCGTCTTGGTGGTTAACGACGTGGGCATGGGCGACCCGTTCTTTTGTAAGTACATCTGTCCACAGGGTGTGCTCGAGGGCGCCATTCCGCTGGCCATTGCCAACGCCGGCATTCGATCTGCGCTGGGGCAGCTCTTTACCTGGAAACTTGCCGTTCTCATTGCCGTGGTAGTGCTGAGCGTTTTGTTCTACCGCCCCTTCTGCAAATGGATTTGTCCACTTGGCGCATTCTATGCGCTCATGAATAGGGTGTCCCTACTGGGGATTCGGGTTGACGCATGCAAATGTGTCTCGTGCGGCAAGTGTTCAAGGGTTTGTCAGATGGACGTTGATGTGGTCCGCGCGCCCGATCATGCCGAATGTATCCGGTGCGGAAAGTGCATCGGGGCCTGTCCTGTCGATGCCATCAGCTATCGCTATGGCCTGGATGTGTCGGCGGAAAAGCTTCCCTTGACCGCCGATAAAAAGTAAACAAGCTTCGACAAAACGGAGGAATGACTATGAAGCTTTCTAAGATTGCGGCCCTGTTTATGGTGCCGGTATTGGCCTTGTGCCTTGTGGCATGTTCGGCGCCCGGTGGCAATGCGAGCGAATCTGCGAGCTCCGATCCTAAGATCGCAGAACTCACTGCGCAGAAGCCAGCCAATGCCGACGAGGCCGCCGAGTTGTATGCAAAACTCATGCAGAAGGAGAACGAGATCTTTTCGAGTGATAACGCGCTGTGGGAAAAGGTATTTAATGCGGCAAATAAAGACTCGGCAATGATTGAGGACGGCAGCAATTACGGCGATTTTCTGCTCAAGACCATCGACGGCGCCAAGGATGAGTTCACGGCGGATGAGCTCAAGACGCTCAAAGCCGGTGCACAGCAGATCAAGGAGATCGAGGACAAGCTCGAGAGCTTGGAGAAGAAGTTCCCCGGCTGTGGAAGCACGCCGAGCGAAGGCGAGAGCGTCGACGCTTCGGCCGCTGGCATGACGGCTGGTGCCAATGCTTCGAGCGAGGCGACGAAGTTCCCCAGCTTTACGGGCAAGGACCTGGATGGCAACGACGTGAGCAGCGACGAGCTGTTCTCTAAGAACAAGGTCACCGTCATGAACTTCTGGTTCACCACGTGCAAGCCGTGCGTGGGCGAGCTGGGCGATCTTGAGAAACTGAATCAGGAGCTTGCCGAGAAGGGCGGCCAGGTCGTGGGCGTCAACTCCTTTACGCTCGATGGCAACAAGGGCGAGATTGCAGATGCCAAGGACGTGCTGAGCAAGAAGGGCGTGACATATAAGAACATCTGGTTCAAGTCGGATAGCGAGGCCGGTAAGTTTACGTCAAATCTATTCTCGTTCCCGACAACGTATGTCATAGATCAGAATGGCAACATCGTAGGGGATCCAATCGTGGGAGCCATCAGCTCCGCTGAGCAGCGCGCAGCGCTCGACAAGCTTATTGACCAGGCGATTGCGAATAGCGAGCAGTAGAAAACGCGTAAAGCATAGCGAGGATCGTGCGCCGCTGTGCGAAGTAGTCAGCTACCTTTTAAGATAAGCTCCACCATATAGAGGTCCCGCTCGGGACCTCTTCTTTTGGGCGCCGTCCCGTTCGTTTTTTGGCGCGCTTCATTACATTCCTCATTGGCGCTGGTAAAAAATGGGGATAGAGTAGGACAAACGCGTCGAATACGAACGGCGGAGGAGAGCGGGCAGGGTGCCTGCGCAGGAGAGGTTGCCGTCCATGCTGGAGCTCAAAGGAATTTGCAAAAGGTACGTTGCGCAGTCGTTTACGCAGGTGGCGCTCGACAACGTAAGCCTGTCTTTTCGCGATAACGAGTTCGTGGCCATCCTGGGTCCCTCGGGTTCGGGTAAAACCACGATGCTCAACGTTATCGGTGGGCTCGATCATTTCGATTCCGGCGACCTGCTGATCGACGGTATTTCGACCAAGGACTTTCACGATCGCGATTGGGATGCCTATCGCAACAACCGCATCGGCTTTGTGTTCCAGAGCTATAACCTCATTCCGCATCAGACCATTTTGGAAAACGTTGAGCTGGCGCTGACGCTCACGGGTGTGGGCCATGCCGAGCGCCGCCAGCGTGCGCGCGAGGCGTTGGAGAAAGTCGGCCTGGGCGAGCATATGAACAAGCGCCCGAGCCAGCTATCGGGTGGACAGATGCAGCGCGTGGCCATCGCCCGCGCCCTGATCAACGACCCCGAGATCGTGTTGGCAGACGAGCCGACCGGCGCCTTGGATTCAACGACATCCGTACAGGTCATGGACTTGCTTAAGGACGTGGCGCGCGACCGCCTGGTCATCATGGTCACGCATAATCCCGAGCTGGCGTACCAATATGCCACGCGCATCGTCAACCTGGCGGACGGCAAGATCACCGACGATTCCGACTCCTTTGATGCTGCCAAGGCCGCGCGTCGCGAGGCAAAGCCTACGCGCAAAACCTCGATGAGCTTTGTGACGGCGCTGGGGCTTTCTGCCCGAAACCTCATGACCAAGAAGGGCCGCACGGCCATGACTGCCTTTGCGGGCTCGATTGGCATTATCGGCATTGCGGCGATTCTGGCGCTGTCCAACGGCGTAAACGGCTACATCAAAAAGGTCGAGGAGGATACGCTCTCGAGCTACCCACTCACCATTTCCAAGCAGGACTACGACCTGTCGTCCATGATGGGCGGACGGGGGGCTGCGGATGGTGACTCGCCTGAAAACGCGGATTCGTCCGACGACAGTGCCGGCGGCAAGGCTAAGGGAACCGATAAGATCCCTGTGGTCACGGCCGTAAAAGATATGTTTGCAAGTGTTAAGTCCAACGACATGACGAGCTTTAAGGCATGGCTCGATGCCGGTGGCGATGGCATCGATAAAGAAGTCAATGCCATCCAGTACGGCTACGGTGTATCGCCGGTAGTCTATCGTGCCGGCAAGGGAGACGAGAAGCCCGTGCGTCTGGTGCCCAATGCCATGACCGAGGCCATGAGCGGCGGCGCGAGTTCGGCGGCGACGGTGAGCATGGATTCCATGGGAACCTCGGTCTTTAACGAGATGATCGACGACCAGAGCCTGCTCGACAGCCAGTACGATGTCGTCGCCGGTCATTGGCCTACGTCTGCTAACGAAGCCGTGATGGTGCTTTCTAGCCGTGGCACGGTGGGCGATTACACGCTCTACAGCATCGGTGCGCTGGATATCGATGAGCTCAACGACCTGGTTAATAGTGCCATGGCGGCCGACGGCAAGGTCGAAACGCCCGAGACTGGCACCGATTTTACCTACGACGATGCGCTGTCCACGACGTTTAAGGTGTTGTCGTCGGCCGATGCCTATCGCAAAAACGAAGAGACCGGCATGTGGACTGACATGTCTGGCGACGCCGACTTTATGGCAGCCAAGGTTGCCGACGGTATCGACGTGCACATTGTGGGCGTGGTGCGACCCAACGAGACGGCCAACGCGAGCGCGTTGTCCCCGGGCATTGCCTATACGCATGCGCTGACTCGCCAGCTTATGGAGCGCGCTGCCGATTCGCAGATTGTGCAGGAGCAACTCGCCCACCCCGAGACGGATGTCTTTACGGGCAAGTCTTTCGATGAGCTGCAAAGCGAGGCCAAACAAGGCGTGGATCTGGGCAGCATGTTCAGTGTGGACGAGGCGGCGCTCAAGAGCGCGTTCTCGTTTGATGCGTCTGCACTCTCGGGTGCGGCCGGCGGTATGGACCTTTCTGGTATCGACTTATCCGGGCTGGACATTGACCTTTCGGGCGTTGGTAAGGACATCGACTTCAGCGACATCATGGCCAAAACGCCAACCCCAGATTTCTCGGGTATCTTTGACGGTCTGGAACTCACGCCCGAGCAAATGCAGCAGGCGGGAACGCTTGCCAACCGGCTGTTTGAGGGCTTTTTGCGGTCTGATCAGTTTAAGGCGCTGTCGCCCGAAGATCTTAAGGACGCGTCAAAGCTTGCTTCCGCATTCTCGGCGTATCTTGAGAGTGATACGGCAGCCCAGCAAATCCTGGCCCAACTCAAAGCGCTCGGCGGCGATGCCCTGGCCGAGCGCCTGCAGCAGGCGATGACCGACTATGTGCAAAAGCAGCTGGCTCCGTATCTGCAGCAGGCTATGGATCAGGTGATGAAGGCGATTGGCGAGCAGATAGCGTCGACGGTATCGTCCCAGCTCAAGGCGGGCGCGGCAGGGCTCATGGACCAGATGGCGACGCAGATGTCTTCGAGTTTTGCCAACCTGGCGAGCGCCATGCACGTGGATGCGAGTGCCTTTGCTCATGCCATCCATTTCAACATGGACGCCGAGGACCTGAGCTCGCTCATGATGAGTTACGCGAAGGCGTCGAAGCTCACCTATGACAACAATCTGACCACGTTGGGCTATGCAGACGAGGCAGACCCCATCTCGGTCAAGATTTTCCCGCGTGACTTTGAGGCCAAGGAGCGCGTACTCGACCATATCGATGCGTACAACAAGCAGGTCAAAGCCGCCGGCCACGACGAGCAGGCAATCTCGTACACCGACTACATGGGCATCATCATGGGGTCGGTGACCGACATCGTGAACACCATCAGCTTGGTGCTCATCGCATTCGTGAGTATCAGCCTGGTGGTGAGCTCCATCATGATCGGTATCATCACCTACATCAGCGTACTGGAGCGCAAAAAGGAGATTGGCATCCTGCGCGCGATCGGCGCGTCAAAGCGTAACGTGGCCAACGTATTCAATGCCGAGACCTTTATCGAGGGTCTCATCGCCGGCGTCTTTGCCGTCGTCGTTGTGGTGGCCGTGAGCTTTCCGGTCAATGCCTGGGCGCTTGCGGCCAAACAGGTGCCCAACCTGATGAGCTTGCCCGTGCAGGATGCGCTGGTGCTCATCGCAATTTCGGTGCTGCTGACGGTCGTCGCCGGCCTACTGCCGGCTCGCAGCGCGTCCAAGAAGGACCCTGTCGAAGCCCTGCGCTCCGAATAACGTGACAAAGGGATGCCCCTTTTTGTCACATTGAGGCCCTTGCGAAATTGGGGTCTAATACTTTTCTGAGAAGTGAACGAGTCAAAATGAACCCCCGAAGCATCGACACTTTTGAGATGTAATTTCCTGCGGTTTTGCCAGTCAAATCCTGCGGTTTTGGCGTCTGAAAATGTCGATGCTTCGGGGGTCCAAATACAGCCATTCACTTCTGGGGAAAGTATTAGACCTCGAGATATAGACGGCGTTTGCGAGCGGAAATCAGAACGCAAGCTTCTAGCTCTTCTTTGCAGAGAGCATGAGCCTAATTTCCGGGCGGGTGTATTCGTCGAACTCTTCCTTGGGCTCGGTGTCAAAGGTGTAGTACGACTTGATAGATTCGTCCTCCGTCTTGATGCTGATTTCTTCATATAGGGATCCGGCTAAAAATGCCTGTTTAAATTCATCCGACAGGCTGCATGGCGTGAGGAGGCCCGGTGTGGCAACGGAAATGTCCAGCCCGTAGAGCGGGGCGCAGAGCGTCGCGATATCCTGCTCGGCGCGGGCGAGGTTGTCTGCAAGGCTTGCCTCGGGGTCGATCTGACTGGTGTAATCGATGTCCGTGAGCATGCCATCTGCATCGAAAGAAAGGTAGACATAGGCTGCTTGAGCGCCGAGGTCATTATCGCGCAGATAGCCGATAATGCGGTAGCCGTAGTCGTGATACGACTCGTACGGGTCGTCTGCGGCGACGCGTTCGCACACGGGCTCCAAGGCATCTTGCGCGATGGCGAGCTGCTCGGCGGCTGCAGCCTTTCTTGCCTGAAGCTCGTTATTTCCCTGGACAAACTGCGGGATGTAGACGCCAAGCAGCACAATGGCGGGCAACACCGCGAGAGCTATGATCTGCTTCTTGACGTTTGGAATCGTCACGCCGTATGCGTTTGCCATGGCCTCGGCATTGCTCGAGGTTTCGGCCAGCACGTCTGCCGCCGTGGCGACTGCCCCTACGGCGCTGGCAACCTCGGCGGCACCGCCCAGGTTGCGCGCGAGATCGTTATCGCTGTTCTTGAGCAGGCGGCCGGCAGCTTGCGTGGCAAGTACGCCGGCGACCTCCGCGGAACGGTCCTTGTTGGTCTGGGCTACCGCAAGCCTGCCCTGCAGCTCCTTCCACTGTTTGCCCTGCATCCCAAAGCGTGGTGCAAGGGCGCAATAGCAAAAGATGGCGAGCTCGATTACGGTGAGTGCGATGGCGGTATATATGCCCGCGGGTTGGAATTCCTTTTGGTGGAACGCGATATCGTTGATCATTTGGAGCGGCAACATCAACAGGCATGCTACGAACGACATGACGAGTGCGGCCGCTGCGATTTTGGGGTATGTGCAGTACCGCTGGATGCGTTTCTGTTCTTGTTCGGTGAGCTGCTGCATGGGGCCTCGACTCTCATCGTTTTTTGGGGCGATGCGTACACGCTCTTGAGTATAGATGAGTGAAGGACGTCTGTTGTTCAGACATGGCGGTCAACAGCGTGCTGTTGGTGATCGTTTGATCGCGAACGTCGTCTTTTGGAGCATGAAGCCGCTGCCGATGCCCACAAACAGCAAATCGAAGGTGAATGGTTTCCCGAGAAGTGAACGACCTAATTTGGACCCCTGAAGCACTCACGTTTTTCGACGCTAAAACCGCAGGATTTGAGTGATAAAACCGCAGGAATTGGCCTTCCAAAAGTGTCGATGCATCGAGGGTTCGATTTCACTCGTTCACTTCGCGGAAAACCATTCACCTTCGTTGCATGAAGCGCCGGATGGAAGGGTGATTATCGTCAAGCTGCTGCCTCTGCCTTGTGAATCATCTGGAGCACAAGGCATAATGCATGTAACAAGGGGGCGGTTCCTTTGTCACATCCGTTGATATGAGAGAAGAGTAGATGATTCTTTCGCTTGCCCCTATGGAGGGGATTACCGGGCATGTGTTCCGTCGCGTGCATGCGGAGTGCTTTGGCGCGCTCGATTGTTATTACACGCCGTTTTTACCGCCGCCGCGGGTGGGAAACCGCTTTGGCGGCAAGGCGTTTAAGGAGATCGATCCTGCCAATAACCAGGGGCTCAACGTGGTGCCTCAACTGATGTCCAAGAACGCGGACGAGTTTGTGTGGGCGGCACAGGTGCTCGCCGACATGGGTTATCGCGAGGTCAATCTCAACTTGGGTTGTCCTTCGGGAACGGTTGTCGCAAAGGGCAAGGGCTCGGGTTTCTTGCGCAACTTAGACGAGCTCGAGGTGTTCTTGAGCGATGTGTGCGAGCGGTCGCCGTTGCCGGTGTCGGTAAAAACCAGGCTGGGGCTGGAGAGTGATGACGAATACGAGCGCGTGCTTGACCTGTACTGTCGCATGCCGTTGGCAGAACTGATCGTGCATCCGCGCGTACAGAAGGATCGCTATACGGGCTCGCCGCGCAAAGAGTTTTATGGCGAGACGTTGGAGCGGGCACCGTTTCCGGTGGCATACAACGGCGACATTTTTGATCTTGAGGATATGGACGCGCTGGTGGAGGCCTATCCTGCTACGCGCCACGTGATGCTGGGACGCGGGTTGCTCGCGAACCCTGCGCTGGCACGCATGGTCAACGGCGGTCCTGTTGCCACAGCAGCCGAGCTGCAGCGTTTCCACGACACGCTGTTTGCGGCATATGCAGAAGAGATTGGCGGTAACGCGGTTTTTCGCATGAAGGAGTGGTGGTTCTACGCCAAATGCGCCTTCGCCGACCCCGCCACCGTCCACAAGCTCGTACGTAAGACTAAAAAGGTCGACGAATACCGCGCCGCCGTCGACCGTGTCTTTCGCGAGCAGCCACTCGCACCCATAGCCTGCTTCCACGGCTAGTTAGTCATCGAGGACGTTCTTTAACGACTAGTCATTTAAGAACGTCCTCAATGAGTAGCAAAAAGCTGTACATCAGCATCCAAAGATGTCGAAAAATGTCGACTTTGGATGCTGGTGTACATGTTTGGGTCGTATAGGTTGGGGCGAGCCGGTCGCAACGCGAGTGTTAGAGTAGGTTCTCCTGTGCCCACGCGATGATGTCGCTCGATTCGTAGAGTGGTTTACCGTCGATGAACAGGCAGGGAACCTGGCGTTTTCCACCGACGGCGATGAGCGTCTGCTCGGCATCGGGGTCGGTCGAGATATTGCGCTCGGGAATGGTCACGCCGTTATCGGCCAGAAAGCGCTTGACCTTTATGCAATACGGGCAGCCGGTCATAACGTACAGCGCGAGCTCATGATCAGTAGCCATAGGTCTCCAATCGGTTGAGGTTTTGATTGAAATACCCAAAGCTGCCGCGGTCTATGCGTGCGCCAACGACGACTCGATCGCCTGGACCAGAAACGCCGTGGCTCCGGTGCCGCAGGGCTTGTCGTAGTAGTCAACAAAGCGCTGGTCGGCAAGATAGCCGTGGGCGAGGCCCAGGTACGCTTCGTTCTGGGGCTCGTGTCCCCAATTAAGGCCAATCCATCGACGGTGCATCGCGACAAGCTTGCGAGCCTCGCTTCCGTCCGCATCGCCGTCGCCCATGGCAATCGAGAGCTGGCCCAGGACAGCGCGTTCAAGTTCCTTCATGTCGTTCCATGTCTGAGGATTCATGTCCAGTAACGTTTCGTTTGCTGCATCGATAGCCTCATCGCCATAGCGCGCCCGGGCTTCGGCACCGTAGCGCTCCTCGTTTTCCTGCACGGTGCACCAGCGCTCCAGTTGCGGCAGGACGGCGCCCATGAGCGAGACGGCTTCGTCGAGCGACATGCCGGTGTTTTGCGCCAGCCGCGGGGCACAATCCTCGATCATCGCCTCCATCGTGGTCTCGTAGGTGTACTTGCCGTGGTCGTAGCACCACTTGCAGTAATGGTCGGTCGTGGCGCCCGTGGCATCGGTGCCACAGTCGTCGGGCGTGAGTATCATGCCGCAGCTCTGGCAATAGTGCTCGGGCATTTCGAGCAGGTGGGACAGGGGCTCGCCGGTTACGGCGGCAATGAGCTTCATCATGTCGATGCCCGGGGTGACCTCGTCGCGCTCCCAACGGCTGACGGCTTGGCGTGTGATGAAGAGCTTGGCGGCGAGCTGCTCTTGGGTAAGGTGATGGGCGCGACGGATGGCAATGAGCTTTTCTGCAAAGGCCATAGCGGCTCCTTTCTGCTGGTTGATAGCTTAAGCATACGCGGCGGCAGGCGCCCTTCCAAGCAACCGTTGGTTGCACGACGGGAGACCGCGGCGAAGAATTGCGCGCAACGCCCCACGCCTCCATGCCGTACAATGACCGGCATGAAACCTATTGCACACATACATACCGACCTGCCGCAGAAGTTCGGCATTCCGCGCAACAGCTTTTTGGCGCCCCATCTGCAGGGGCGCATCGTCTTTGAGCCGGAATTTGCCTCCAACGCAGCAGTTGAGGGCCTGGATTCCTTCTCTCACCTATGGTTGCTATGGCGCTTCGAAAACGGAACGCCCGGCGGCACGGCTAAGGACATAGTTGCCGATGCCAAGTCGCAGGACAGGTCCGGCACTAATGCCAAGTGGTCGAAAACCGTGCGCCCGCCGCGTCTGGGCGGAGCCGAACGTGTGGGCGTGTTTGCCACGCGCAGTCCGTTTCGCCCGAATCCCATCGGGCTCACCTGCGTCAAGCTCGATCGTGCCGAGTTCACCGACGATGGCCCCATCATCCATGTGCTGGGGGCCGACCTGCGCGACGGTACGCCCATCTACGACATTAAGCCCTACATTCCATTTGCCGACTGTCACCCGGATGCGACCGGCGGCTGGATTGAGGATGCTCCGTGGCAAGAGCTCGATGTTGAGTTTCCGCAAGCTCTTCAAGACATGGTCCCGCCCGCAAAGCTCCCCGGCTTGGTCGAGGTTCTTCGCCAAGATCCGCGCCGCGCGGGCAGCAAGCACGAGCCAAACCGCGTCTATCATCTGGCCTTCGCCGGGCTTGACATATCTTTTACGGTCGATAAAACCCAGCTAACCGTAGTCGCCGTCAACGACGCGCAAGACTAACCAGCCATTCGTCCGCACCCGTCAAATTAAGCGCCAAACCCCATGCCAAAATCGCCCGTGCTGGTGGACAATAACGCCTACCAAAACAATCACTTTGCACGGGAGTTCAGCATGAAATACGACTTTAGCTCGCTTATCGACCGCCACGGCATGGACTCCATCGCCGTTGACTCTTGGGGCGAGATCCCCGGTATGGCTCCGAACGCACCCGACGAGGGCTTCGACCGCATTCCCATGTGGGTGGCCGATATGAATTTCGCCACGGTGCCCACGGTCCAGGAGCACATCATTCAGCGCGCTCAGCATCCCATGTTTGGCTACTTTAACCCGCGCCCCGAGTATTTCGACCGCATCATCGAATGGCAGAGCCGCCGCAACGGCGTCGAGGGTCTGGCGCCGGAGCATATCGGCTACGAAAACGGCGTGCTGGGCGGCGTCGTGTCGACGTTGCGCGCGTATGTCCAGCCGGGCGATGCGGTGCTGGTCCACAGCCCCACCTACATTGGTTTTACCAAGTCTATCGAAGCCGCGGGCTATCGTATTGTCCACAGCCCGCTTAAACTCGACGACCAGGGCGTGTGGCGCATGGACTTTGAGGACATGGAGTGCAAACTCGCCCAAAACAACATTCATGCCGCGGTGTTCTGCTCGCCGCACAATCCCTGCGGCCGCGTATGGGAGCGCAACGAGATCGAGCGCGCCATGGACATCTATCGCCAGCACGATTGCGTGGTGATCTCGGACGAGATTTGGTCCGATATCATCCTGCCGGGACACAAGCATATCCCGACGCAGTCGGTAAGCGAGGACGCCCGCATGCGCACGGTTGCCCTCTATGCGCCCAGCAAGACGTTCAACCTGGCGGGCCTGGTCGGCAGCTACCACATCATCTATAACGAGACGCTGCGCGACCGCATGTGCGCTGTGTCCAACAAGACCCACTACAACGAGATGAATGTCCTCTCCATGCATGCGCTTATCGGTGCCTACCAGCCACAGGGCTACGAGTGGGTGGACGAGCTCAACCAGGTGCTTGCCGGCAATATCGAGTGCTTCTGCGATTACGTGGACGAGCATTTTGAGGGCGTGTCCTATTCACGTCCGCAGGGCACGTACATGGTGTTTCTGGACTGCACCGAGTGGTGCCGCGAGCATGGCCGCGATATTCAGTGGCTGCTCGACGAGGGGGCGCGCGTGGGCGTGGGGTATCAGGACGGCCGTCCGTTCCACGGACCCTGCCACATTCGCGTGAATCTGGCGCTGCCGCCTTCGCGCGTAAGGGAAGCGTGCGACCGCCTGGACCGCTACGTTTTTAATGCACGGTAAGCGTGCGCTGCATGCGGGGCCTTCTGCCAAGTCGGCTAGAAGGTCCCGCATGGTAAAGCGTCTGTAACAATTGGGCGCTCGCGTGGTTTTGTTTGCTATTATCTTTAACCATTTCAGTCTGTAAACAGGATCATCTGGAGCTCGATGAAAAGACCTCGCCGCTCGGTGTCCATATCGTTGTTTGTCGCGCTTGCAGTGGCGAGTGCCTTTGTCGTAGCGATAGCCGGCTGCTCCGGGTCGAATGGCAGAGCCTCGGTGTCTGCATCAAAAGGCCCGGACGCCACGCAGGTAAAGGACGACGACCTTAAGACGCTCAACGTCGGCAGTGACCTCTATCCACCGTTTGTGTATACCGACGAGTACGGCGATATCGTTGGCCTGGACGTCGAGATATTAACCGAGGCTTTGGCCCGCATTGGTTACAAGCCAAAATACCAGATGATCGATTGGGAAAAGAAGAAAGAGCTGCTGGCGAGCGGCGAACTCGATTGTGCCATGGGCAGCTTTAGTATGACGGGTCGCGAAAACGAATATCGTTGGGCCGGCCCGTACCTTGCGAGCCGCCAGGTGGTCGCGGTCGATCCCCAGAGCGATATCTACACGCTTGCCGATCTTGAGGATAAGATCGTGGCGGTTCAGTCCACCACCAAGCCCGAGGGCATTTTGCTCAATCGCACAAATGAAAACGTTCCGCAGATCAAGGAGCTCTACAGCTTTTCGGACGGTTCATATCTGAACCCGGCGCTCGTCGAGGGCCTGGTCGACGCTATCGCCGCGCATGAGTCCTCGTTCCTCACCTACGAAAAAGACTATGGTGTGACATATCGCATTTTGGATGAGCCGCTGCTAGAGGTTGGTTTGGGCACCGCTTTCGATATCAACGATACGCGCGGCATCGACGTCAAGCTCACTCATGCCTACCAAGAAATGCTTGCCGATGGCACCATGGAACGCCTAGTGTCAAAGTACTTTGATGACCCTTCGCCATTTTTGAATATGGAGGGCCTGTCATGATCGATGCGCCCGACCACACCGCTCAGGAGCGGGACAATCGTTCGACAGGGGCATGGCTCCTTGTCGCTCTGCTGGGGATAGCGCTCTCGGTTGTTGCCGGCATGATGAGCTACGGTTACACGACGGCCCAAGCCGAGCAGCGCTTTGCCGACGTTGTCGATTACGTGGCGACGCAGAGCCTTTCCTACGACGCGTTCAACAGCGCCTATGCGACCAAAAACCTGATTCGCGTTATGGAGATTGCCGGAGAGGCTGCTCGCGATATGGAGCGCGACGGTTCGGTGGATAACGCCATGCTGGAGCAATACGCCGACCAGTTCAACGTGAGCGCGCTGATTGTGACGGATGCATCGGGCAATTTGGTGTCCGAGTCCTCGACGGGCGATGTGGGCTACGGGTCGCTCGCTGCGTATCTCAAGGAAGCGCCCGTGCTGGAGGTGGCAACTCATCCGCTTAAGTCCTATACCGCCCGCATTACGCTTTCGGATGATTCGGTTGCAGACATTGGTTGCGTGACCCGGCGGGATGGCGAGGGTATCGTTATCGCGGTAAGGCATCAGAGCGCGAAGGCGGTTGCAAGCAATACGCTCAAACTGCAGAGTTTGCTCGAAGGCTATGAAACCATCGATAGCGGCAATATCGTGATCGAAAGCGACGGCAAGGTCGTTGCGACCAATGCCGTTGAACCCACCGTATTGGGCGTGTTCGATCTGCCTGCGACGGATGTCTTCATTGTCGACGGTATTAAGGATCGATGCCTGGCTGGTAAGGTCAGATTGGTTAACGCCGACGGCGAGTGGTATTTGGGCACATTTGGAAAAGCGCACAAATTCTATGTGTACACCTATGCCTCGGCGCAGCGCTACTTTGAGGTTGTCGCGGCTGTTTCTGCCGGCGTGCTGGCGCTCTACAGCGGTGTTATAGCCGTTGTTGTGATGGTGCGTCGCCGCGCTGATCGCCGACGTTTGACGGACTTGCTGCAGCAGGAGCGCGACTATGGCGACAAGCTGGCAAAGGCGGCGCGTGAGGCCTCGTCTGCCAACTCGGCAAAGACAGAGTTTCTGCGTCGCATGAGCCACGATCTGCGCACGCCCATCAACGGCATTCGCGGCATGGTCGAGGTTGGCGATGCCAATGCGGATGATCTGCAAAAGCAGACTGAGTGCCGCTCGAAAATCTGGACGGCATCGGGACTGCTGCTCGACCTTGCCAACGAGGCCCTCGATATGAGTCGCCTGGAGAGCGGACAGGTCGACCTGAACCTCGTGCCCATAAATTTGGTGGCCCTCAACTGTGAAGTGCGCGATATTCTGGAGCGCCAGGCCGAGGAGCGTCTGGTGACAATTATCTGCGACCAGCAGACGCTTGATCATCCCTATGCACGGGTGAGCGTGACGCACCTCAAGCGCTTGTTGCTCAATATTGCCGGCAATGCCGTCAAGTACAATCGCCAGGGCGGCTATGTTCGCCTGGTGTGCCGCGAGGTGGAACCTGTAGATGGCGTCCCCGTCTATGAATACACGATCGCCGACAACGGTATTGGCATGAGCGAGGAGTTCCAGCAGCACCTCTACGAGCCGTTTTGCCGCGAGGAGCAACAGGTGGAAGGCGTCTCATCGGGAACTGGCCTGGGCGCGCCTATCGCAAAACAGTTGGTCGAGCTTATGGGCGGAACCATGAGCTTTACGAGCGTCTTGGGGCAGGGAACGACGTTTACCATCCGTCTGCCGTTCGAGAAATGCAAACGCTCCGAGATTCCTCAGGCAGTTCGCGCGGATGCGGGCGATGACGATGCGCTCCAGGGCTTGCGCGTTTTGCTCGTAGAGGATAACGATTTGAATGCCGAGATCGCGCAGTTTACGCTCAGCCGTGCCGGTGCCGTCGTGACGCATGCTAAGGATGGCGAGTCTGCCGTTGAGGCGTTTGCCGCGAGCGCACCGCACGAGTACGACGTGGTGTTGATGGACATCATGATGCCTGGCATCGATGGCCTTGAGGCCACGCGTCAGATTCGAGCGCTCGATCGCGAGGATGCCGCGACCACGTCGATTATCGCCGTGAGTGCCAACGCCTTTGCCGACGACCGCAGGCTTTCGCGCGAGGCGGGCATGAACGCGCACCTGAGCAAGCCTGTGAGCTCGCAAGAGCTCGTCGAGGCACTAGCGCACATTGCCGCCGACGCTTCATAAGCATATGGCCCGGTTCCAAGGTGGGTTGGAACCGGGCCATATTGCTATTTGCGAGACCTGCTGAGGGGCTTACTTTTCCTGAATCTGCTTACCGCAGAGATGCTCAATCGTAATCTCGTAGAGCTGGACGCCCTTAATGTCCTTGGCGATTTCCTCTTCGACTTCCTCGGCAGAAGGGTAGTACTTAAGCGCGAGCTGGCGGACTTTATCCTCGATAAACGCAGGGGTGTCATTCGCCAGGCGACAACGGCCAAAGACCACGGTGCTCATAACGTAGGGAGCCCAGTCACCGTCCTTGTACCACTCGTTGCCGTAAACGGTAAAGCAGACCTTGTCATCGCGCTTGAGTGCGTCGACCTTGTGGCCAGCCTTGGCGCCATGGAAATAAATCTTGTCGTGCTCGGCGTCAAAGAAGTAGTTGACGGGAATGGCGTACGGGTAGCCATCGTCGCCGTTGACGGCAAAGACGCCGCGCTTGCAGGTGGCGAGCAGTTTGCGCGCTTCCTCGTCGGTGATGGCGCGTTTCTTTCGACGTAAGGGTCTAAACATCGTTGGCTTCCTTTCTGGTCGTGCGTGGTTGCTGCAAAAACTATAGCGAAACGGATCCGTTTTTCTTGATGCGGGCGAGTATGTTTTTGAGCTTGTTAAAGTCGAGCGGTTTGGACAGATGGGCGTTCATGCCGGCATCGTGTGCCGCCTTGGCGTCCTCGGCAAAGGCATTGGCGGTGAGCGCGATGATGGGGATATCGGCTGCATCGACCTTCTCGCTCAGACGAATCGTGCGGGTTGCCTCATAGCCGTCCATGCCCGGCATCATAATGTCCATCAGGATCGCATCGAAGCTGCCGGCGGGATGCGACAGGTACAGATCGACGACCTCGTTGCCGTTGGCGGCGCGGGTGACCACGACGCCCTCGGATTCTAGCAGCGTCTGGGCAATCTCGGCATTCAATTCGTTGTCTTCGGCGAGCAGCACGTTCATGTCGGCGAGCGAGCAGTCGGGCGCACTCTCAACCGTATTCGCCCGCGCCTGGGGATTCTCGTCGATATCGAGCGGAATCTCCACGTAGAACGAGGTGCCCACATGGAGCTCACTGGTGACTTCGATGGTGCCGCCCATCAGTTCAATAAGCGACTTGACGATTGGCATGCCCATGCCGGTTCCTTGGAACTTGCTGCGCGCATCGTCACCTTCTTGGGCAAACGGCTCATAGATATGCTTTAAAAACTTGGGAGTCATACCAATGCCGGTATCCGAAACGCTAAAGCAAAAGAGCGCGCGCCCGTTATCGAGTGGTTTGGTATTTGAGCTAAAGGTGACGGAGCCGCCGTGCTTGTTGTACTTAATGCTGTTGTCTAACAGGTTGATCATGATCTGTCGGATATGGGTGGGACTGCCGATCATGTATGGCCCCGTGGCGTACGGCAGACTATTGTCCTGCATTGTGATGGCGTTACTGGACGCGCGGAGCTTGCACAGCACCAGTGTATCGTCACAGAGCTCTTTGAGGTTAAAAGGCGCATGCTCCAGTGTTAGCTTGCGGTCTTCGATTTTGCCCATCTCGAGGATGTCGTTGATCAGCGAGAGCAGGTGATTGGCGGCAACGCGCGCCTTGGCACGGCTCTCGCGGGCGACCTGGATATCGCCTTCCTTCAATTCCTCGATCTCGATAAGGCCCAGGATGCCGTTGAGCGGCGTTCGGATGTCGTGGCTCATGCGCGTGAGGAATGCCGTCTTAGCGGCGTTGGCAGCGTCGGCTTTCTGCCGTTCTTTCTGCGCACGTTGAAGCGACCAGACAAGGATGACGATGCCGGTGAGCAAAATGCAGATGACGACTGCCGCAATGACGATGCGGTTGCGGTAGAGAAGTCGGAACGCATTCGATTCTTGCGCCGAGTACGATGTGGGGGAATAACTGCTTGCAGAGAGCGATTCGCCAGCATTGACGATGCCCTTATTAATGATTCCCAACAGCACGGGTTTGCCGCGCGAAATCAAACACGATAGCTGTGCCGTGTCGGTGAGCTCCTGTGTTTGGAAATCCTCGATGTCGTAGGTGTCGCGGATGGTTTTCAGGCGCGTGCTGGGGACAATGATGCAACTCGCCTCCCCCTTATTGAGGGCTTCGAGTGCCTCGTTGCCATTCGGATACTCGGTTACCTTTGCGTCGGGGAATAGGTTTTCGAGCTCAAGACGGTTGACGATCGCGTCTGCTGTGCAAGCGATGTTCTTAAGGTCACTGTTCAGGTTGCTGCTGCTGTGAATGGCGGTTAGGGAAACCGTTCCCATCGGGTTTGACAGGATGACCCCTGCCTGCTCGGCAAGCCAGTAGTCGCGAAACAACGGCAGGGCGACATCGATGGTCCCTTTGGAAAGGGATTTGATCATTTGCTCGTTGTTCGAGAACGCTACTGTTGCAACCGTAATGCCAAACTTGTCGTGCAACGTCGTTGCAAGCGAGGCGAGCGATCCTTCCATTTCGCCGTCGTCATTTTGCGTGCAGTAGGGGAGTTTGTTTTTAAGATAGCCGATCGTGATGGTGTTGTCGTTTGCTTTGAGCCAGGAGCGCTCGGGGCCGGTGAGCGATGATGAGCCGCTGTTTTGGGCCGAGTAATTCGCCTTGACCTCGTCGTTATAGCGTGGGTTGACGCGGGCGATTGCCGTCATGGCGGCATTGATGTCGTTCATCAGGTCGGGGCGGCTTTTGGGGACGGCAAAATAGTAGTCACTCGAGCCAACGTAGAACATGGGCGACGCATCGGGCAACGAGATGGTGTCGTTCATGATGACGGCGTCGACCTCGCCGTCTGCAAGCGCCTCAAAGAGGGCGCCGCCGGTGCTGATTTCTTTATAGGTACAGGTGATGCCTTCGTTGGCGAGCCACTGCTGGCCGACGAAGGTTTGCATAGCGCCGGGGTTGTAGCCGATGGTAAGGCCTTGGAGCGCTTGGGGGTCACCCTTGGCCAGGTCGTCGCGATCGGGCTTGGCGTAGATGTAGTAGCGCTCGGCGCCCTCGGGGTTCGAGGAAAAGAGCAGCTTTTGGGCGCGTTCCTCGGAGTAGGAGATGTTGGGCATGAGGTCGATCTCGCCCGCCTCGAGCATGTCCATAAGCTCGGTGAAGGTGCCGGAGACGTATTCGTATTGCCAGCCCGGCGTGTAGTACGACAGCGTCTGCAGGTAGTCATAACCCCAGCCCGAAAGGCGCTCGCCCGGCGTGCCCTCCTGGAAGCCTTCGTTGTTGACGAGCCAACCGACGCGGACTGTCTTGACCTGCTGATCGGAGTCGGTGGCAAAGACGGGGGCGGGCATGATGGTGCTCGGTATGGCGAGTGCGGCAAGCGCGACAGCCAGGGTGCGATATATAACTGAACGAAGGACAGCGGAAGCTCTCACATGCAATCCTAACGAATTGAGACAATACCGCATAAGGATACCAGCTCAGCCTGCCCAGTCGGCAGCTGAGCCGCTAAACAGCTGAGCCGCTAAACGGTCCCGCCCGGCACCGGCGACTAGTCATTGGGGACGTTCTTGTTTGACTAGTCATCTAAGAACGTCCCCGATGACTAGTTCCGTTTGCGGGGGAGGCGTGGGACAATACCGAGCGAACGTGATTGGTTGTCCGTGGAAGGGGTCGCGATGAAAAAGCTCAGGACGCTTGCCGACGTGTTGCGCCAGGCGGGCTTCGTGCGCATTACGGAGCTGTTCCTCGTCTTCTATCTGCTGTGCTCGACGGCCGTCTGGTTGTCCGAGCCCACGACCCTCACGTTTGGCGATGGCCTGTGGTTTAGCTTTGAGACGGTCTCGACCATCGGCTTTGGCGACATTCCGGCCGAAACGCCGGTTGCCCGCGCCATTACCGTCGTCTTGAGCGTTATCAGCATCTTCTACATCGCCATGCTCACGGGCGTGGCGGTGAACTACTGCAATACGCTTATCAAGATGCGTCAAAAGGACACCATGGCGCGCTTTATGGATGATCTTGAGCATTTGGAAGAGCTCGATCGCGACGAGCTTGCCGATCTTTCGCGTCGCGTGCGCGAGTATCGTCGACGCCAGCGCTAAGACGAACGTCGTGCGCCACAACAAGGGGGACCAAATATGAACATCACCGTGTACCTGGGTGCCAGTGCCGGTAACGACCCAGCATTTCTGCCCGCGGTGCAGGAGCTGGGCAACTGGATTGGCGCCAACGGGCACGCGTTGGTGTACGGCGGGTCCAAGTCGGGCTTGATGGGCGCGCTCGCCGATAGCGTACTCGAGGCAGGTGGACACGTGACGGGTGTTGAGCCGAGCTTTTTTATCGAGGCCGAGTTTCAACATGACGGTATCGACGATCTCATCGTGACGAGTGATATGGCGGAGCGCAAGGCCAAGATGATTGAGCTCGGCGATGCGTTCATTGCCTTTCCGGGCGGCACGGGCACGCTCGAGGAGATTGCCGAGGTCATGTCCGCGGTGTCGTTGGGGCACCTGAGTGCTCCGTGCATCCTGTATAACCTGGACGGTTACTACAACGACCTCAAGGCGCTGCTCGGGCACATGATCGATAAGGGTTTATCGAGCCCGCAGCGCCAGCAAGGCATTTACTTTGCCGACGATTTGCGCGAGATTGCCTCGATTATCAACGGATAGGTCTTGAGCCTGCCCCACAATGGCTCCCAATGGTGCCGTTTGCGGCGCAGACGGTTGGCTCGTTCGGGCAACGCTCGCTCTACAATAAAACGTAACTATGTCGACTTTGACCGCGGGAGGACCCGATGGATAACCTTGCCAAACCCACAAACCGCGCGCTGTTTTTAGTTAGCGTTGCCGTGACCGGTGCGTTCGCAGGTGCCGCGGTCTGGCTGTTCTTTTTTGCGATGGAGCACGGTATCGACTATCTATGGACCGAGATTCCGCACGCGCTGGGCGTCGCTTCGCCCGAGCTTGCCAGCGGCCCGTTTGGCTTTCTGCCGTACCCGTTTTTTGTCTGCTTGCTGGGCGGTCTGTTAATTGGTCTGTACGAGAAGATGACAGGCACCAAGACCGATGACCTCAACCAGGTGATGGCTAAGGTTAAGCAAGACGGGCGCTACCCGTACGACAACCTGGGCAAGCTTTCGCTCGCAGCGTTGCTGCCGCTGCTGTTTGGCGGAAGTATTGGACCGGAGGCCGGCCTGACCGGCGTTATCGCGGGTCTGTGCAGCTGGGTTGGCGACCGTATGCGCCGCTTTGGCGCCGAGTTTAGGGAGCTTACGCTGCTGGGTACCCAGGCCGCGTTGACGGCGCTCTTTACCGCGCCCGTCTTTGGCTTTGTGGCACCGCTTGCCGGTAGCGCCGACGGCGACGAGGGCTCTGCGTCCGACGAGATCACCATCAGGCTGCCCAAGGCGCAAAAGACCGTGGTTTACGGCATCGCGATTGCCGGCGGCCTGGGCACCTACCTGCTGCTCGGTCAGCTTGTGGGCGGCGGCATGGGCATGCCCAGGTTCGAGGCTGCCGTGGTGGGCAACTTGGAGCTTACCTGGCTCATTCCGCTGGCGTTGGTTGGCACCGTTTGCGGTTGGCTGTACTTTGTCTCCGAGCATGCAAGCGAGGCATTGTCCCATGCAATAGGGGAGCGTCCTGTCGTCAAGGCCATGCTGGCCGGTCTGGCGCTCGCCATCTGCGGCACGGTCCTGCCCTACACCATGTTTGCCGGCGAGACCCAGGCCGACGTGCTCATGGAAACCTACTTGACCATTCCCGCCGGCGTGCTTATCGCGACCGGTCTGGTCAAGGCCATGCTGACCCCCGCCCTCATCAACCTTGGTTGGCGCGGCGGCCACTTCTTCCCGGTTATCTTCTCGGGCGTAAGCCTGGGCTATGGCCTTGCCATCCTCACCGGCGCCGATCCGGTCTTTTGCGTCGCCGTCTGCACGGCATCGACGATGGGCGCCGTTATGCGTCAGCCCGTCATGGTCGTGGGCCTGCTGCTCATGTGCTTCCCGCTCAAGGGTATCGTCTGCATGATCATCGCCGCCGTTATCGCCGCCGGCATTCCGCTGCCCAAGCCGCTGCGCAAGTAGCGCGGTTTTTCACGAGTCAATTCCAGGGGTACGAGATGATCCTGTACTTTAGCGCGACAGGGAACAGCGAGCATGTGGCGCGTCGCATTGCAGCGGCGACAAGCGACAAAGTTATGTCGATTGAGCGCTTTGATGCCGAAATCCTTCACCTTGCTGTGATGGAAGGCCCCTGTCGGCTGGGGTTTGTCGCCCCGGTATACGCCTGGGGCTTGCCGACGCCAATGATCGAGTTTTTGAAGACTGTCGACCTATCGGTTGCTGCCGGCACAAAGGGCGGCGAGCGCCCCTATACGTTCTATGTCTCGACATATGGTTCGACGACCGGGCAATCGGCCAAGTTCGCCCGCGATCTGCTACACGAGCGTGGGCTCGAGTTAGATGCGGCGATGAGCGTCAAGATGCCCGATACCTGGACGCCTGTTTTCGACCTGTCTGACCCTCAAAAGGTTGAGGGTATCAATAGAGCTGCCGAGGCGCAGATTGATGCCGTGATCGAGGCGGTGCGGGCACGCCGCACGGGCAACATGATGCGCCATCGCGTGCCTCTGTTTGCATCGTGCGCGTATCACGCAATTGGGCTGCCGCGCATGCAACAGACGAGCAAGTTTGCCGTCGATGCCGATCGCTGCATCGGCTGCGGCCTGTGTGCCAAGCGCTGCCCCATGGCGGCGATTGAGATGCGCGACGGCCTTCCCGTCTGGACAAAGCCGGAGTGCGCAGCCTGCCTTCGTTGCCTGCACTGTTGTCCCAAATTTGCCATCTCGCACGGTAAGCGCACGGCATCCCACGGTCAGTACAGGCATCCCAAGCCAGGTGTGAGGATGTAGCGGCTGCTGGCCGCGCTACTTCCAAACTGCGAGCGCGGCGGTGCCCAGTACGATGAGGGCGAGACCGATGACGCTGCGTCGTGAGAGTTTTTCGTTGAATGTCAGGCGCGCAAATAGTACTGATACGACAATCGATAGTTTGTCGATCTGCACCACGACGCTCACCTGGCCTGTGGCGATGGCGTAGTAATAGAGCAGCCACGATGCTCCGGTCGCGATGCCCGATGTTGCGAGAAATGTGAGTTCGCGCCGGTCAGCGTGCGCGACCTGATCCAGTTTTCCCTTGGCTGCCACGATCGCCCATGCCATAACCAGTACCACGCAGGTGCGGATTGCCGTGGCCAGGTTTGACTCGACGCCTTCGATGCCAACCTTGGCAAGGATGGACGTGAGCGCCGCGAACACGGCGGCGCCGAGGGCGTAAGCGAGCCAGGTCCGGTCTTGCTGCTGCTCGGGTCCGGCAGACTGCTTCTTCTCGATCATTAAAAACGTGCCGAGGGTGATGACAGCGGTTCCCACGAGCTTAACCGCAAGGTTGCTCGTCTCGCCAAAAAGCACGATGGCGATCAGTGCGGCGAGTACGGTGCTCATCTTGTCGACCGGTACGACCTTATTGACGTCTCCGATGCCCAACGCCTTAAAGTAACAGATCCACGAAGCACCGGTAGCGAGTCCCGAGAGGACGAGAAAGAGCCAAGATCTGGGTTCGATGCTGCCGATGGTTCCAATGGATCCAGAAATGCCCGCCATTGCCCAGGCGAAAACGAGCACCACGCAGGTGCGAATGGCTGTCGCGACATCGGAGTCGGTCTGCTTGATGCCGCATTTGGCCAGGACAGATGTGATGCCGGCAAAGAAAGCCGACACAAATGCTGCTGCGACCCATGACACGGGTGAAATGCCTCCCCAAAGAACAACCGCGCCAGATTTACGGCGCTCGTCCGATGATACCGTCCCGGCATGAAGCTTTGATATCGCTGTGGTGAGACAGGGGCCATAGTTCGAGAGGACATTTGGTTAAGGCTCGAATCGAAGGTGAATGGTTTTCCGCGAAGTGAACGAGTAAATCTGGACCCCTGGAACATGCACACTTTTTTCGAACAAAACTGCAGGATTCTTAGACAAAAACCGCAGGAATTGAGTCCTTAAAAATGTCGATGCTACAGGGCACTGTTTTTACTCGTTCACTTCTCGGAAAAGTATTCACCTTCGATATGCTGACGGTGCCTTTTTGGTTGCCAAGAACTAGACGGCCTGCTGTGAAGGGCGGTGGTGACGCTATGCCGCCTCGTTACATTGAAAAAATAAGCGGGGTACCACCTAAGCTTTTTTAGCCGTCGATTACAGATCGCGTGCTCGATAAACCTTGGTGCTGACAGCGCAGCTGATTGCACATAGCGCGAGGGCCAGTACGGCAATTCCTGCGCACAGACCGCCAAGGACGGCAGGATCGGGATTCGCTCCGGCAATCGACATGAGCCAGTTGCTAATGGGGTTGGAAGAGCTCAGCATTGCCATGGTACCGCAGCCCATCAGGGCAAACAGGCCGACGGAAAGGCGCAGCGCCTCCATGTGTCCAAATCGAAAGAACAGCGGCTGTGCCAAAAACACCATCATGAGGGAGATGAGCATCGATGCGGCGGAGGCTATTGTGATCTCAAAGACGGTCTGTCCCGTCGAGGGAATGCCCGTGTGATCGAAGAACGGAAGGGCGATGATGTTCAAAAGCACGGCGGCGCATGCCATGACGGCCGAGAAAGCAATAATGCACAGGTAGCGTGCGCAGATGATGTCTTTGCGCGAGAACGGCAGCGTTGCCCGATAGCGCTCCCAGCCGTTTTGGTTATCGTAGCCAGCCAGTGAGTTCATGATTATGATGGGCGACATGGCGCTGACCGCGCAGGCGCCGGCGCTCATACCGGAATCGCCGTCCGATGCGTTGGCAAGGGTTAGCACGACGAAGATGAACAGGCCGACGCCCGCAATGCTCGGGATGAGCGTGCGAGCGATGGCGAGCTCGGACATAAAGGCGCGTTTCATTTCGAAGCCCCTTTCAGCGTGAGGCGAAGATAGTCGTCAATGGTTGCCCGATCGCAGGGAATCTCGGGAAAGGCCTCGAGCGTTTCGCGACGGTTGGGCACGAGCACGTCCACGCTGTAGGCGTGGCGGGCGGCATGGGCACCTTCGACGCAAGCCATAAGCTCGGCGGCCTGCGCTTGGGTGCAGTGGGCGATGCCGGCTCGGTCGGTAATGTCCTCGCGCGGCAGGTCAAACACAATCGAGCCGTTATCGATGCAGATGACGCGGTCGGCGGCGCGATCGAGGTCGGACGTAATGTGGCTCGAGAGCAGCACGCTGTGCTGGCCGTCGGCGACAAAAGCAAGCAGCTCATCGAGCAGTTCCTCGCGCGCCATGGGATCGAGGCCCGCGGTGGCTTCGTCCAAAAGGAGTAGCTTGGCATTATGGCTGAGTGCACAGGCAAGCTGCAGTTTCATGCCCATGCCGCGGGAGAGGTCCTTGACCTTTGTCTTGGGATCGAGGCCAAATCGGTCGATGAATCCGGCGAACGTTTTGCGATCCCACGTGGGGTACGCCTGGCCTACGAGTGCCTCGATCTGGCCCACCTTGAGCGTTGAAGGGAAGGGGCATGTGTCCAGGACGAGACCGACGCGGGAGCGCAGGCAGCGCTGTGTCTCATCGGGCGCGTCGGCGCCACAGCGCTGCCCAAACAGGCGCACCTCGCCGGCATCGAGTTTGATAAGCCCAAGCGCGGCGCGAATGGTCGTCGTCTTGCCGGCACCGTTAGCGCCCACAAAGCCAACAATCTGGCCGGGCTCCACGGCGAGCGTGACATCACGCAGCGAAAAACGGTCGCTCACGCGGCGTGAGACACCTTTGAGTTCTAACAAGTTTTGCATGGTATAGCCTTTCTTGCAGATGGCTACTGCATGGTTTCGGGGGCTACCAGGTCGAGCATCTCGTGCAGTTTGTCGCGCGTGACGCCCAGGGCTTCGGCTTGTTCTGCCGCCTGCGTAAGCAGCTCTTCGATATGGCAGAGCTGGTTTTCGCGCAAGAGCTCCTGGTTGCCCTCGGCGACAAAGCAGCCCTTGCCCTGCACGGTGCAGATAAACCCGAGCTGCTCCAGGTCGGCGTAGGCGCGCTTGGTGGTGATGACGCTCACGCCAAGGTCGCTCGCGAGTGCACGGATGCTGGGGAGTTTGGCTCCCGCAGCGAGCGTGCCCGAAAGGATCTGAGCTTTGACCTGCGAGGATATCTGTTCGTATATGGGCTTGTCGCTCGAATTGGATAGGATGATGTCCACAGCGGCTCCTTAGCTGTTGGGCTACACGTGTATATAACCGGTAAGCACAGTATATATACACTATGCACAGTTACGCAAGAGGCAAATAGGGATTGTCCGCTCGTTCTTTCATCTCAATCTGTAACATCTGGAACCGATTTGGACGGCTAGATGTTACAGATTGAGATTGTGCCGGCGGGCAAGTTTGTTTGTCTCAATCTGTAACAGATAGGGGGCCAAATAAGCTCTGCTTGTTACAGATTGAGACAGTCTGCTGCAGAATGCTTTCGATAACTAGCCGTTCACGTTCTGACTGATGAATTTGTCCTGATAGGTGCCCTATGGCGGGATTTCGCGGCTACAATAATGCGGTTACATCGACGTAATGCACTCAATGCAAGAAAGGATCCGCATGGCAAGCCTGTCGGATGAAATCTCGTCGCGCCGCACGTTCGCGATCATCAGCCACCCGGACGCCGGTAAGACCACGCTTACCGAGAAGCTGCTGCTCTATACCGGCAGCATCCAGACTGCCGGCTCGGTCAAGGGCAAGAGCTCGGCCAAGCATGCTGTCTCGGACTGGATGGACATCGAGAAGGAGCGCGGCATCTCCGTCACCTCCTCGGTGCTGCAGTTCACCTATAACGGCGCCTGTGTCAACATTCTCGATACCCCCGGCCACCAGGACTTCTCGGAGGATACCTACCGTACCCTTATGGCCGCCGACGCTGCGGTCATGGTTATCGACGGCGCCAAGGGCGTCGAGGCCCAGACCAAAAAGCTCTTTAAGGTCTGCACACTGCGTCACATCCCCATCTTCACCTTTGTGAACAAGCTCGACCACGAGGCTCGCGATCCGTTTGAGCTCATGGAAGAGATCGAGAATGTCCTGGGCATCAATACGTATCCTATGAACTGGCCGATTGGCAGCGGCCGCAACTTCCGCGGCGTGTTCGACCGTCAGACCCGTCGCGTCATTGCCTTTGAGGGCGACGGCCACGCCAACGCCACCAAGAAGGTCGCCGAGGTCGAGGCCGAGCTGGGCGATCCTTCCATGGATGAGCTCATCGGCGAGGAAAACCATAAGAACCTGATGGACGACATCGAGCTGCTCGATGGCGCCGGCGACGAGCTCGACTTGGATGCCGTGGCCTGCGGCAAGCTGAGCCCGGCGTTCTTTGGCTCGGCGCTTACCAACTTTGGCGTGGAGCCCTTCCTCAAGGAGTTCCTGCGTCTGGCCCCGACGCCGCGCGCCTATACCGATACGCTCACCAGCGAACCGGTCGATCCCTGCCGCGACGACTTTAGCGGCTTTGTGTTTAAGATCCAGGCCAATATGGACAAGAACCACCGCGACCGCATCGCCTTTGTGCGCATTTGCTCGGGCAAGTTCGAGCGCGGCATGGACGCCTTCCACGTGCAGGGCAACCGCAAGCTTAAGCTTGCCACGGGCACGTCGATGATGGCCGATGACCGCGCCATCGTGGACGAGGCGTACGCGGGCGATATCGTGGGCCTGTTCGACCCGGGTATCTTTAGCATCGGCGACACCGTGTGCTCCGGCAAGCGCCACGTGCAGTACCCGCAGATCCCGACGTTTGCCCCCGAGATGTTCGCTCGCATTACGCAGGTCGATACGCTCAAGCGCAAACAGTTCGTCAAGGGTATGGAGGAGCTTGCCCAGGAGGGTGCCATCCAGATCTTCCGCGAGCTTGGTGCCGGCATGGAGAGCGTCATCGTGGGCGTGGTCGGCGTGCTGCAGTTTGAGGTGCTCGAGCGCCGCCTCAAGGCCGAGTACCGTGTTGAGGTCCGTCGCCAGCCGCTGCCCTATACGGACATTCGCTGGATCCAGAACGACCCCGATACCATCGATATCCCGGGCCTTTCGCTCACGCGCGACACGCTGCGCGTCGAGGACATGCGCGGCGGTAAGCTGCTGCTGTTCACGAGTCCGTGGAACGTGGATTGGGCAACCGATCACAACCCCGATCTTATCCTGTCGGAGTTTGGCAACGTAGCCTTTTAACGCATCGGCGCGGTGGCCCTGTGGGGCTGCCGCGCCGTTTGTTTGCCTTATGCCGCGCGAGCGGCTATCATACCCACCGTCGTCTCAAGACCGGGGCGTCCGAGCAGTTCGGGTCCGATATCCTGCTCGTTAAACCTAAAACCAAAGGAGTACATAATGATCAAGAAGGTCATGGAGGACTACAAGGTCCTGTTGCGGAGCATTCCCGCGGCAACGGTTTCGCTGTTTTTCGTGAGCGTCATCATGATGAACCTGCTGGCCAACAAAGAGCTTATCAGCCTGCCGTATCTGGCGCTCGACTGTGGCTTTGTGGTGAGCTGGGTTTCGTTTTTGTGCCAGGACATGATCTGCAAGCGCTTTGGCGCCAAGGCATCCATCAAAATCTCCATCCTCGCGCTGCTGGTCAACCTGGCCGTGAGCCTGTGCTTTTGGGCATGCTCGCTCACGCCCGGCATGTGGGGCGCTTACTACGACACGGGCATGATCGAGGTCAACACCGCCCTTAACGCCACCATCGGCGGCACTTGGTATGTGGTGCTGGGCTCTTCGCTGGCAATGCTCGTTTCTGCCGTGGTTAACTCCACGCTCAACCAGTCACTCGGCCGCATGCTCAAAAAGAATAACTTTGCGAGCTTTGCCTTCCGCTCCTATGTGTCCACGGGCGTTGGCCAGTTTATCGACAACCTGGTCTTTGCCATTGTGGTGAGCCACACGTTCTTTGGCTGGACCTGGGTGCAGGTCCTTATGTGTTCGCTGACCGGCGCTGTCGCCGAGCTGCTGTGTGAGGTCTTCCTGAGCCCCGTGGGCTACAAGGTCGTGCGCGGCTGGGAGCGCGAGAATGTGGGTTCCGAGTACCTCGAGCGCCACGCAACCGCCTAAGGAGCAAGTATGCGGGTTTTGATCACGGGCGCTTCGGGCGGTATCGGAACCGCGTGCGTGCAGCGTTTTTTGGACGAGGACCACGAGGTCGTGGGCTTTGATTTGCTGCCGGCGGCGATCGAACACGAGCGCTACCGCCATCTGATCGTTGATGTACGTGAGCCTGACTCGTTTCCAGACGATCTTGAACCTCAGGTAATCGTGAACGTTGCCGGTACGCAGGATTCTGCCGACGATATTGCCGCCAACCTGTGTGGCACCATCAACGTGACCGAGCGTTACGCCTTTGTGGGAGAGGGGCTTGCCGCCAAGCCGGCGCCGTCTATCAAATCCGTGGTCAATGTGGGGTCGGCGAGCGGGCATACGGGATCGGAGTTTCCCGCCTATGCTGCCAGCAAGGGCGGTGTTATCGCCTACACCAAGAACCTTGCAAACCGCCTGGCACCGCAGGCCATCGCCAACAGTGTGGACCCGGGCGGCGTTATCACGCCGCTCAACCGTTGCGTGATGGAGGACGAACACCTGTGGAACCAGATTATGGAGCTCACGCCGCTTAAGCGCTGGGCCACCGCCCAAGAGATTGCCGAGTGGGTCTACTTTGTGGGCGTGACCAACCGGTTTATGACCGGGCAGAGTCTGCTCATTGACGGTGGCGAGGCCGGCCGCACACAATTTATTTGGCCCGAATAGGAAACGCGCCCGATGGAAAGCCGTCGGGCGCGTTTTTGATGTATCGATTTTTAGCCGAGGCAAGTCCAGTTGACGGGGGTTGAGCCGTGCTGTTCGAGTAGCCGATTGGCTGCCGAGAAGGGGCGCGACCCCATAAAAGCGGGGAGTTCTGCCGTGGCACGGTTGGCCGAAAGCGGCGAGGGGTGCGTAGAGGCCAGGCAGAACTTGCCGGTTGCCTTGCCCGCGCCGGTAGCGGCGAGCTTGCCTTCGACCATCTGCTGGGCAAAGCAGCCCCATGCCAAAAAGACCACCGGTTGGGGCAGCTGGCAGCATCGTTCGATAATGTAGTCGGTCAGGGTGCTCCAGCCCAGCTTGGCGTGCGAGTTCGCGGCATGCTCGCGCACGGTGAGCGTGGTGTTGAGGAGCAGGACGCTCTGTTGTGCCCATGGCGTTAGATCTCCTGTGGCGGGAATAGGGCAGCCCAGATCGGCATTGAGTTCCTTGTAGATGTTGCGCAGGCTCGGCGGCAACTTGGTTTGCGTCGCGGGGACCGAGAACGACAGCCCCATGGCCTGGTTGGGTCCGTGATAGGGATCTTGTCCTAAGATGACAACCTTGACCTGGTCGGCCGGCGTGTAGGCGAGGGCATTGAGGATGTCGTCTTGTGCCGGGTAGATGGTTTGCTCTGCACGCAAAAGGGCGATGCGCTCGAGCAGCTGGTTCGTAGTGTCACGTACCGGCTTCGGCGCATCGCCCAACCAAGTTGCTATGTTGCGGTCGCGAGTTGCGGTGTCCATGGGGCTCCTTTATGGCAGATGCTCTGTTGGCATCTATTGTAAAGGCGTCCGGAGACCTTTATGCCGCGGCTGTATGAAGAGTGGGGTCTACGAAACGTGCTCGGGCGCTCCTGCCATATGGGTGTGTCCGTGTGCGCGAAGGCGTGGAAGTTCGACGGTTGCCACCATGACGCCGGTGAGGATGAGAGCGGCGCCAAAGAAGGCGATGGGACTCAGGACCTCGCCGACCAGGAAGAACGAGAAGACGGCGGAGCATACCGGCTCGAGCGAGAAGGCGAAGCCGGTGGTCTCGGCAGGCACGTGGGGCTGCACGAGTGTCTGAGTGATAAAGCCGTAGGCAGAGCAGATGAGTGCGAGCGCGACGACAACGACGATCTCGCTGGGCGTGCTGGGAAGTGTGAAGCCGCCAAAGGTGAATGCGGCGATGCCCGAGAACAGGCCGCCAAAGCCCAGCTGCCAAACGCCCAGAGCAAGCGGATCGACTTCTTCGACAAAGCGCTTGGCCACGATAATGTGGCCGGCGTAGACAAAAGCGGATAACAGCATGATGAGCGCGCCCGGGTTCAGGCTGGTAAAGTCGGCGCCCGAGAGCAGCAACATACCGCAGGTGACGATGGCGGTGCCGACGAGCACTTTGCGCTCGGGGGCGCGGCGCAGCAGGGCGGCGTTGGCAAACGGCACGATCACGACCGTCAGGCTCTGCAAAAAGCCGGCAGTGGAGGCAGAGGTGAGGCTGGAGCCCAGGCACATGCAGGTGAGCTCGGTTGCCATAATGGCGCCGATGATGGCGGCGCGGACCATAAGGTTACGGTTGATGCGCAACGCGTGCTTGTGGAAGAGCAGCAGGCAAGCCGCAAAGGCGATGATGCAGCGCAGCGCGACGATGCTCGTGGCGTTCATGCTATCCATGCCGATCTTCATAAGGGGGTACGAAAAGCCCCATGCGACGGGAACGGAAAATGAGAGCGCGATTGCTTTTTTGCGAT
This sequence comes from uncultured Collinsella sp., assembly GCA_902496335.1. Lineage (GTDB taxonomy): Bacteria > Actinomycetota > Coriobacteriia > Coriobacteriales > Coriobacteriaceae > Collinsella. The sequence goes on along the minus strand of CABVAO010000001.1, from coordinate 115,656 downwards.
CCATGGGACTCCTTTTGTTACAGAACGGTTTCGCAAAAAGGATTCTGCTCCCAGATGTGGATGTAGTAAAGCGAATGTATCTTCAGTATGATTAAGAAATGCTAATGTTGACAGAGAAAAGCCCTGGTAAAACGTTTTACAGCTACATCGATGGGGAGGCACGATGGCATCGCGGTATCAGATTGTTTGTATGGTGGTCGATCGCGGCAGCCTTAAAGGCGCGGCGGACGAGCTGGGCTATACGCAAAGTGCGGTGAGCCAGGCCGTCAAGGCGCTCGAGCGCGAGCTGGGTACCACGCTTATCGAGCGCGGTAAGCAGGGTGTGTCGCTTACGCGCGACGGCAAGCAGTATCTGCCGTATCTGCGACAGATCGTAACTGCCGAAGCCGAGCTTGAGGGCAAACGTCAGGAGTTGCTGGGGCTCTCCTCGACTGATATTCGCATTGCGACGTTTACCAACGTGAGTCGAACCGTGTTGCCGCGCGTGATTCGCGACTTTGGAGCCCTGCACCCGGGCGTGCACTTTACCCTCAAGCAGGGCGATTACACGCGCAACGCCCAGTGGGTGCACGATGGCGTGGTTGATTTTTGCTTTACGGCACGCGGTTTTACCGCGGGGCTCGAGAAGCGCGTGGTCTATCACGACGAGTTGGTAGCACTGCTGCCGGCCGCGCATCCGCTGGCGGCAAAGGAGAAGGTGACGCTCGCCGACCTGGCGTCCGAGCCGTTTGTGTTGCTGGATGAGGGCGAACAGAGCCTGGTGCTCGATGCATTTGCGGCGCATGGGCTGTCGCCGCACGTGACGAGTGAGGTGACCGACGACTACACAATCATGGCGATGGTCGAGGAAGGCCTGGGCGTGAGTATGCTTTATCGCCGTACCGTTGAGGGCGTGCAAGCCGATATCCGTGTGCGGCCTATCGTGCATGCCCCCTCGCGCGACGTGGTGGCCGCCTGGCGCAGTTGGGACACCATGCCCATCGCCACGAGGCGCTTTATCGACTATATGAGCTCGCATATTGTCAATTAATGACTGGCGTGGCGTTGAGTGCGGTGTTTAGCGGGCTGTCGCTTTGGCTTGGGCGGCGCGATAGGTGCGTGCCGGGTGGCAGAGTAATACCGCCACGACCATAAAGAACGCCGTGGTGCCCAGGCTGATGGGGTAGACCATCATGATGTTCGCAAAGGTGCGGAAGTGCGGGAACACGCAGAACACCCAATAGAAGCGGATGCCGCAGACACAGATCATGGTGATGAGGGCGGGCATGAGCGAGATACCAAAGCCGCGCAGGTAGCCGGACATGTTTTCGTAGAACATGCTAAAGGCGTACGCCGGGAAAATCGAGCACACGCGGATATAGCCGATCGAGACGATGTTGGGATCGCTGTTGAACAGCGATAGGATTTCGCGCCCGAGGCCGACAATAACGATAATCGTGGTGAGGGCAACGATACCGCCTTCGACCAGGCAGACCTTGAGCGTCTTGGTGCAGCGGTCGATCTGGCGGGCACCGTGGTTTTGTCCCACAAAGGTGGTGCAGGCCTGGCTAAAGCTGTTGAGCAGGTTGTAGCACACGTACTCTAGGCTCATGGCGGCGCTCGATGCCGCCATGACCTCTGTGCCCAGGCTGTTGATGGCGGACTGGATGATGATGTTGGCGACGGCAAAGACGGCGCTTTGGATGCCGGCGGGCAGGCCGATCTTGACGATGCGCTTGAGGGCGACGGGGTCGATAGCCAGGTCGCGTGGGGTGACGCGGACGACGGAGTCGGTCTTGAGCAGGCGGATAAAGAGTGTAGCGGCGCTGACGGTGTAGGCGATGGCGGTGGCGATGGCGACGCCCGCGACGCCCCAGTGGAGTATGGGGACAAAGATGAGGTCCAGGCCAATGTTGAGGACGGTGGACACAGCAAGCGCCTGCAGCGGCATGCGGGTGATGCCGACGGAGCGGAAAATCGCGGCCTCAAAGTTGTAGAGCAAGATCGAGGGCAGGCTGAGCAAAAAGATGCGCAGGTAGAGCGAAGCGAGCGGCATGGTTTCGGCGGGAACATTGAGCGCGGCGAGCATGGGCTCGGCAAAGATCTCGCCCAGCGCGATGACGACAAAGCCCACGAGCGCCATTAAAATTGAGGTATGGACGGCGCGTTTGACCATGTTCTGATCGTTGCGGCCGATAGCGTTGGCGATGACCACGTTGGAGCCAAGCGACATGCCAATAAACAGGTTGAGCATAAGACTGGTAAGCGGAACATTGGAGCCGACCGCCGCCATGGCGAGGGTTCCCTGGTCGCCCGAGAAGTTACCGATGATGACCGTGGCGATGAGGTTCGACAGCTGCTCCAAGATGCTCGTGGCGGCCACGGGGAAGGCGAATAGGGGAATATTGCGCCACAGCGAGCCGGTGGTCATGTCAATGTGCTTAGATGCGGTATCAGCCATACGCTCTCAATCTCTAACATGCTCTTTCGTGCTTATTTGCGCAGATGATGATACTCCTAATCGACTAGTCGTTGGGGACGTTCTTAAACGACTAGTCATTTAAGAACGTCCCCAATGACTAGGTGGGGAAGGCGTGCGACAATGGTGGGCGTTGTGTTGTTCGCGCTAAGGAGTTGCCATGTTGTTGTGTCCCGTTTGCCATGAGCCACTGGTGGATAACGAGCGCGGTGCTGCATGCGCGGGCGGACACCGGTTTGACCGTGCGCGCGAGGGCTATCTGTACCTACTGCGCTCGTCCAAGAGCGGCGACTCTATGGGCGATCCCAAGTCACAGGCGCGCAGTCGTCGTGACTTTCTGAACCGCGGATACTATGCGCCGTTGCGCGATGCGATGGTCGAGCTGGTGCGCAAGCAGGTGTCTGGGCGTGCTACGTCTACGAGCTGTCCTATGACACTGCTCGATATTTGCTGCGGCGAGGGCTACTACACCAGTGCCATGGGCGCGGTGCCGGGCGTGGATGCTTACGGTTTCGACCTGGGCAAGGAGATGGTACGCCTTGCCGCCAAGCGCGGCGATGCGACCTACTTCGTGGCCAACATGAAGGATATCCCCGTGGCCGATGGCGCTTTCGATATGGTGACCGAGCTCTTTGCGCCCTTTAACGAGCGCGAGTTTGCCCGCGTGCTGGCGCCCGAGGGCTCGCTCTACACCGTCGTGCCAGGTGCACGTCATCTGTTTGGGCTCAAGGAGGTGCTCTACGACACGCCGTACCTTAACGATGAGAAGCTGCCGAAGACAACCGAGCTCGAGTTAGTCGGAACGCACCGGGTATCTGCGAATATTACGCTCCAGACGCAGGCCGACATCGAGGCGGTGTTCCAGATGACGCCGTACTACTATCGCACGCGCCCTGCCGACAAAGAGCGCCTGGCAAATTTGGACACCCTTCAAACCGACATCGACTTCATCATCGCCGAGTACCGCCACTAACCTGCCAAAAAAGGGACAGGTTTATTTTGGTAGGTTTTATCTGGGCAAACGCAAAGGGCCGACCGCGGAGATGCGCGATCGGCCCTTTTTAGTTGCTTGGTTGCAACAGAGGTTATGAGAAGCGGGCGCTTACAGGCGGTCCTTGTTTTCGGCCTTAACGGCGTGTGCCTGCTGAACAAAGAACAGGTCGTAGACCACGATGACAAAGGCGATGATATTGACGGAGCTGCCGCCGAGTGCGGGAAGCGTGAGCACGGCTTGGAGGAGCGTGGCTGCCGCGGCAACGATACCGAGCTTAAATGCGCCGTCTACCTGCGAAGGCTTGTTGGTGCCCTTGATACCGGCGACGCCTGCGGCAAGGTCGACGAGGCCCTTAACAATCACCACAACAGCGGCGAGTGTGGCGTTCGATCCGTAAGCGGATCCAAAATTGCCGGTAACAATGCCGGCAATTCCGATGACGAGGCTGGCGATGCCCAGAACAAAATAAATCAGGGCAAGGATTTTGAGTGTCTTGCGAGCAGCGCTCATAGCTGGTCCTTTCGATGCGGGCGCGGAGAATCTGTCGCGCCCAGGTTACGGCACATATCGTGAAGCACATTGTAGTTCAACGGGACGATGCATGCGTTTGAAAGCGTCTCTTGCCTGTACGGTCCAACCTTTCAAAAAAGAAAGCTGGACGTAAGCCAAATCGATGGCAGCTCATGTGCGGCGCTGCGATGATGAGGCCGTAACAAGGAGCTGGTCTCAAGGAGGAGCCATGATGTACGGAGCAGAGCAAGTACGAGAGCCGCGGTCGCTGGGAAGGCGCATGGGCGATTCTGTGATCGCTGCCGTGTGCACGGGGTTGATGGCGGTGCTTTGCATTGGGATGCTGTGGGCCATGTCGCATGTGGGACAATAGCGGACGGTTGGGTGCTGGCATAAATGGCGCCCCGCGTATTCGTTTGTTTGTTAAGGAGTGTCCATGGGCGTCGTCGATCCCTTTTCTGTTGCTCGGGCCGCGGGGCTTGAGCTGACCGGGAAACCCGAGGGCCTTACGCTCACCGATGGCACGATGGAGCTGCGCGCCGATTTTGGCCGCATGCTGCCGCGACTCAAGCAGGGCCGTCTGCAGCAAGAGCTGCTGGTAAAGGCTGCGCGTACAAAAGGCATCGAGAGCCCATGGGCAATCGATGCCACGGCAGGTTTTGGCGAGGATTCGCTGCTACTGGCGGCCGCGGGCTTTACCGTCGATCTGTACGAGCAGGATTGCGTGATCGCGGCGCTGCTCCAGGATGCCCTGGATCGCGCGGCAGATGATCCGGCGCTTGCGACAGCTGTGGCGCGCATGCGCTTACATGCCGGCGAGGACAGCATTGCCGGCCTTCGCCATGTAACTGAGCTAATCGAGCAGGGCGAGCTTGCCGCCCCCGACGTGGTGTATCTGGACCCCATGTTTCCCGAGCGTACCAAAAGTGCGGCGGTCAAAAAGAAGTTCCAACTCTTGCACCATCTGGAACAGCCATGTACCGATGAGGAGTCGCTGGTCGAGGCGGCGCTTGCTGTGCATCCGCGCAAGGTCGTTATCAAGCGGCCGGTGAAGGGCCCGCTGCTTGCCGGCGTTAAGCCGAGCTATCAACTTGCGGGCAAGGCCGTCCGTTACGATGTTTTGGTGCCGCCGCGTCCGTAGCTTGCGTGCGATGGCTGGCACTCCGTCAGTGCCGTGCCGATGCGGCGCCTATTTCCAAGGGTGCGACGTCAGGTGCCATCCGCCGCAGTATTCGCATTTGTAGCAGGCCAAACCGCGCCGCCCGCGGTTTTCGCAGTCGGCCATAACGGCCTCGGCCTCGGCGCGCGTGTCGTAACGGTTTTTGCGTTCGCACGACTTGTAGCGCCAGGCCTCATCGCGCTCGGCGTCCAGGGCGTCGCGGCGCTCGTCTTCGCGCGCAAACAGGTCGCTCATATCGCCGCCCGTGGCAGCGCCCAAAAACTCGCTTTTGGCTTTTGACCAAGCGGCTCGCTTTTTGCTTCCCATCTGCTTCGCGCCTCTCTCCAAACGCTGGTATCATTGCTCAACCAAAGTGATACCAATAAACGTGAGGTCGCCGCGTGATGATCAGAAAAACCCTCGATACTGACATTCCCGCCGTCATGGCCATCTATGACGCCGCCCGCGCCTTTATGCGCGCGCATGGCAACGCCACGCAGTGGCCCGAGGGCACGCCTTCGGCCGAGCAACTGGCTGCCGATATTGCCGCTGGTGGTAGTTACGTGTGTGAAGTCGACGGTCGCGTGGTTGCGACGTTTGCCTTTTTACCGGGTCCGGACGAGTGCTATGACGTAATTGAGGATGGTCAATGGCGTAGCGACACTCCGTACGCCGTGCTGCACCGTGTGGCGTCCGACGGCACCGTGCACGGTATCGCGGCTGCGATGTTTACCTTTGCCAAGGAACGTATCGACCATCTGCGTATCGACACGCACCAAGACAACCTGCCTATGCAGGGCGCCATCGCCAAGGCCGGGTTTAAGCGCGCTGGTATCGTATATGTGTCGGACGGTACGCCGCGCGTCGCGTTTGATTGGCTGCGCGAGACATAAGAGCGGGGACGCGTATCAACAATTTGCACGAACGAAAATGGCTCCGGGTGGGGCCATTTTCGTTCGCTGCACTGTTTTGAAAGCCGGCTTTCGCAAGGCGCGAACCTACGAAAATCGCCGCGCGGCAACGCGGGGCGATGAGCTCGGTCGGGGGATAGGGCCCGCTTCGCCCGCCGGCCCGTAAATTGTATCATCCAGTGTGGAGCGTGAGTGCCCGTTGCCGCGTGCGACGGGCTTGCAATAAGAGGAGAGCCATGTCGAAGCAAGCGGTCGTTGGAATCTTGGCGCATGTCGATGCCGGCAAGACCACGTTGGCCGAGGCCATGCTGTTCAACGCGGGTCGCATTCGCAAGCGCGGCCGCGTGGACGATGGCGATTCGCATCTGGATACGAACGAGATTGAGCGCGAGCGCGGCATTACGATTTTCTCGTCGCAGGCCGTGCTCGACCATGGCGATACCCACGTCATGCTCGTGGATGCACCGGGGCATGTCGATTTTTCTGCCGAGGCGGAGCGCACATTGCGCGCGCTCGACTATGCGATTTTGGTTGTGGGTGCCAACGATGGCGTGCAAGGGCACACCGAAACCCTGTGGCGCCTGCTTGCGCGCTATGACATTCCGACGTTCATCTATATCAACAAAATCGATTTGGAGAATCCCGGCCGCGATGTTTTGCTGGCACAGCTTGGGCAGCGTCTTTCCGAAGGCTGCCTGGATGCCAACGAACTGTTGGCGGGCGGTGCCGTTCAGGAGGACGCTGCTGCGTTGGACGAGGCGGCGCTCGAGGAGTTTCTTGAAGCGGGTGAGCTTTCCGTCGCAACGCTGTCGCGCATGGTTGCCGAGCGCAAGCTCTTTCCCTGCTTTGCCGGCTCGGCGCTCAAGGACCAGGGCGTGGACGAGCTGCTGGATAGTATATGCGCGCTGATGCGTGAACAGGCGTGGCTCTCGGAGTTTGCCGCGCGCGTCTATCGTGTCAGCCGCGGGGATCGCGGCGAGCGCTTGGCATGGGTTAAGGTGACCGGCGGCACGCTGCATGCCAAGCAGATGATCGCCGGGCGTTCCGGTGCCGAGGCATGGGAGCAGAAGGTCGATCAGGTACGCATCTATAACGGCGAGAAGTATGAGCTTGCCCAAGAAGTTGCTGCTGGCGGTATTTGCGCCGTGACGGGTCTTGCGCACGTTCGCCCGGGGGACGCCCTGGGCGCGGAGCCCGCGGGCGATGCGCCTGTCATTGCGCCGGTCCTCACCTATACGGTGCTTCCGGGCGAACACGATGTCCACGCGGTGTTCAAAGCGCTGACTGAGTTGGCGGACGAGGATCCCATGCTCGGCGTAAGCTGGAATACGCATCTTGAGCAGATTCATCTGCAGTTGATGGGCGCCGTGCAACTCGAGGTCGTGCAGCGGGTGCTGGCCGATCGCTTTGGCCTTGCGGTCGAGTTTGAGCCCGGCGGCATTCTCTATAAGGAGACTATTTCGCAGCCGGTTGAGGGCGTGGGCCACTTTGAGCCACTGCGCCACTATGCCGAGGTGCATCTGCGCCTGGAGCCGTTGCCAGCGGGTTCGGGCGTGCAGTTTGGCACCGTGACCTCGACCGACGAGCTCGATCTTAACTGGCAGCGTCTGGCGCTCACCAACGCCATGGAGCGCGATCATCTGGGCGCGCTGACCGGCTCGCCCATCACCGATGCGCGCATTACGCTTACGGGCGGCCGTGCGCATGCCAAACACACCGAGGGCGGCGATTTTCGCCAGGCCACGTACCGCGCGATTCGCCAGGGTTTGATGCAGGCACGTGAGGCCGGCACGGCGGTGCTGTTGGAGCCGTGGTACCACTTTGAGCTCGAGGTGCCGGGGGAGTGCGTGGGCCGGGCGCTCTCGGACGCCACGCGCATGGGTGCCGAGTACGAGCCGCCGACGATGGCGAGAGACCGGGCGAAGCTTGTGGGTCGCGTGCCGGCTTCCGAGGTGCAGGATTACGCGCTGGAGGTGGCTGCCTACACGAGCGGTCGCGGGCATCTGTACCTGGAGTTCGCCGGCTATTCGGCTTGCCATGATGCCGAGCGCGTAATCGAGACGGCCGCCTATGAGCCCGAGGCCGATCTGCCCAACACGCCCGACTCGGTCTTTTGCTCTCACGGCGCCGGCTACACGGTCAAATGGTACGACGTACCCGCCGCAGCTCACGTAAAGGTCGATCCCGCCACCTTCCGCCCCTGGCGAGCAGCAGACGCCGAGTTTTTCGGCCATAGGTGATAGAGGGTCAGACTCTTTACCGCATTTAATTGGTATAACTCGGTATAAGTTGGTATAACTGTTACCAGGGTTTGCCAATCCGAGGAGGCCGACATGAATCCAAATCCCTTTAAGCCCACGGTTGGCAAGCGGCCTCCGATGCTCATCGGTCGAGAGTCGGTCATCGAAGATTTTGAGGAAGGACTCGACAACGGCGCTGGAGCGCCGGGCAGGCTCATGCTCATTACGGGAAACCGCGGCTGTGGCAAAACGGTTCTCCTGCGGGAGCTGCAGCGTTTAGCTAGCGAGCGCGGATGGGCGGTTGTCTCCGATTCCGCTTCGCTTGGCTTATGCGACCGCTTGGCCGACGCGCTTCGCTCGAATAAACCCGTTGTGACGTCAATGGAGTTCGGTTCGTCGTTTGGCCGGATGTCGGTCGAGGCGGCGCGAGCAAAGGGCGAGACGTTGCGCGGGCTGGTCAACGAGCGCCTCAAGAGGCTCGGTCCAGGCCAGGGCATACTGTTTGCGATTGACGAGGCTCAATCGGCGTCTATCGAGGAACTGGCGGCTCTTGCCGTTCTCTATCAGCAGGTGCTCGGAGACCAGGATGCCACGGGCCTGCCCGATAGCGACCAGCGCGGTCTTGCGCTGGTGTTCGCCGGCTTACCCAGTATAGTTGACGACCTGCTCGAAGAGCCGAGCGTGACGTTTTTGCGGCGTGCCCAGCGGCGTACGCTGGGTGCGATATCCTTGCCCAACGTGCGTGATTCATATATCCAGACAGTCGAGAGTACCGGTCTTTGCGTTGACGCGGAGACGGCGGACCTTGCGGCGCGCAAGAGCATGGGGCATCCCTATATGGTTCAGCTGGTGGGATATTACATGTGGCGGTCTGCTGTCCGGCGTGGCTCGCAGGTCATCGAAAGGCGCGATGTCGAGGATGGCCATGCGGATGCCGTCTCCGAGTTCTACGAAGCGGTCGACGCGCCCCTGTATTATGGGCTGCGCAGTCCACAGCGCCTCTTTATCGAGGCCATGGCGGTTGACGAGGGCAAACCGACGCGCATGGCGGATATCATTGAGCGTTGCGATCGCACCCAGAGCTGGGCGAGTAAATATCGCGCAAGCCTGATTCGCGAGCGCGTCATCGAGGCTGCCGGATACGGCCTCGTCCGGTTTACCGTGCCCATGCTGGGCGTGTACATTCGCGATCGAGTTTTATGGCATGAGTAGGGTGATAAAGGTGACGGAACAGAAGATGAGCCCGCAGGCTATCGAGGTGCGTGGCGCGCGTGTCCATAACCTTAAGGACATCGATATTGATATCCCGCTGGGAAAGCTCGTGGGTATTGCCGGCGTGTCGGGTTCGGGCAAGAGTTCGCTGGCACTGGGGGTTCTTTATGCCGAGGGCTCGCGTCGCTACTTGGAAGCACTTAGCACCTATACTCGACGTCGCCTGACGCAGGCCGAACACGCCCAGGTGGACGAGGTACTGCACGTGCCGGCGGCGCTCGCGCTGCACCAGCGTCCGAGCGTGCCGGGCGTGCGCTCCACCTTTGGCACTATGACCGAGCTCAACAACAGCCTGCGTCTGCTCTTTAGCCGTTGCGCCCATCACGTGTGCCCGCATTGCGGGGCGCGTGTGGAGCCAAGCCTCAACGTAGCGGCTGGCCTGTCGCTCACGTGTCCGACGTGCGGCCGCGAGTTCTACGCTCCGAGCGCCGAGGACCTTGCCTTTAACAGTGGCGGTGCATGCCCCACCTGTGGCGGCACCGGTGTCATGCGCGAGGTGGACGAGGCGAGCCTGGTGCCCGACGAGTCAAAGACCATCAACGAAGGTGCGGTGCTTCCCTGGGGTACGCTCATGTGGGATTTGATGAAGCAGGTCGCCGGCGAGATGGGCGTGCGCACCGACGTGCCGTTTAACCAGCTCACGCCTCAAGAGCGCGATATCGTGTTCCACGGTCCGGCGGTTAAGAAGCACATTCTCTACGTTCCCAAAAACGGCGAGGGCGCCACGCCGCTCGACTTTACCTATTACAACGCCGTCTATACCGTCGAGAATGCGCTCGCCAAGGTTAAGGACGATAAGGGGCTCAAACGCGTTGCGCGCTTTTTGCGCGAGGGGCCATGCCGCGACTGTGGTGGCACGCGTCTTTCCGAGGCTGCGCGCCAGCCCCAAGTGCGCGGTATCAATCTGGCGCAGGCCGCGGCCATGACGCTTGGTGATGCGGTTGAGTGGGTGCGCGGGGTGCCCGCATCCTTGCCGCCCGAGATGCGGCCCATGGCAGCGGATATCTGCGATTCATTTTTGGGCACGGCCCGTCGCCTGGTCGACCTGGGTCTTGATTACCTTTCACTCGATCGCGCCGGTGCCACGCTCTCCACGGGTGAGCGCCAGCGCGTGCAACTTGCTCGCGTGGTGCGCAACCGATCGACAGGCGTGCTTTATGTGTTGGACGAGCCCTCGATTGGCCTGCATCCGGCAAATGTCGACGGCCTGGTTGGTGTGATGCGCGACCTGGTAGGCGACGGCAACACCGTGGCCGTTGTCGACCACGATACGCGCGTACTGGCGGAAGCCGACTATCTGGTCGAGATGGGCCCCGTCGCCGGAGCAGGCGGCGGTAACGTGATCGCTGCCGGTACAGTAGACGAGGTCGAGCAATCGCGGGGCAGCCGCATCGCTCCGTTTCTGCGCGCAGAGCCCAAGCGTTTGCGTCCACAGGTGACTGACGACGAAATGTTCGACCAGGGCCACATCCGTATGGCAACCGATACCATCCATACTGTCAAACCGCTCGAAGTCGATATCCCGCGCGGCCGTCTCGTTGCGGTGACGGGCGTTTCGGGTTCGGGCAAGACGACGTTGGTGCTTGAGACGCTCATCCCGGCGCTTAAGGCGCAGGCAGCCGGCGAGCGCCTGCCGGGGCACGTGCGTTGGGTCGATGCCGAAGGCATTGCCCGCGCAAACCTGATTGACGCCACGCCTATCGGCGCCAACGTGCGCTCGACGGTGGCGACTTATGCCGACATCCATGACGAGCTGCGTCGTGCCTTTGCCCGTACGCCCGAGGCCAAGGCAGCTGGCTACAAGGCGGGTGCCTTTAGCTATAACACCGGCGCGTTGCGCTGCCCTACGTGCGACGGCACGGGCTCGATATCGCTCGACGTACAGTTTTTGCCCGATGTCGAGATCGTCTGCCCAGCATGTCGCGGTTCGCGTTATGCAGACGCGGCTTCGCGTATCCATCGCGAGGGCAAGGACGGGAGTCTACTTACGTTGCCGCAGATCATGGACATGAGTGTGGACGAGGCTATCGACGTCACGCTGGGACTCAAGAAGGTTCAGACGCGCTTGCAGACCTTGCACGACCTGGGCCTGGGCTATCTCACACTTGGCGAGCCCACACCGGCGCTTTCGGGCGGCGAGGCGCAGCGTCTTAAGCTCGCGAGCGAGATGGGTCGTGTGCAGGACGATGCCGTATTTGTGTTCGACGAGCCCACGATCGGACTACATCCGCTCGATGTTCAGGTGTTGCTGAGTGTGTTCGACGGCCTTGTCGCCAAGGGCGCCACGGTTATCGTGATCGAGCATGACCTCGACCTTATCCGTAACGCCGATTATGTGATCGACATGGGTCCGGGCGGTGGTGATGCAGGCGGGCAAATCGTCTGCGCCGGTACGCCGGGCGACATCGCAGCTTGCTCCGCAAGCATCACCGGCCGCTACCTATAGACAATGAGGCAAAGGGACTGCCTCTTTGTCACATTGATTTCTATTTCACGCATTGAGCCGCGAGATAGTCGCGGAAGAATGGCAATTCAAATGCGACGAGCCCTCGTCCTCGTTCTCCGATGATGCCGGCATCTATCATGCGGCGTCGGTAGCGGGAGACCTGCTGCGGCGAACGCTTAAGGCGCTCGATAAGGTCGGCGGTGGTGGACTCTTCTTCGTCATCGAGCATGGCGATGAGGAATCGCTTGTCCTCTGCAGTGAGTTCCCGATAGGTTGCCGCGAGGATTCGGTCGTCCATCTCGTCGCGCGCGATTTTGATTCCCAGGTCAAAGTCGCGTGACGAGATTTCCTTCGAATCGCTTGTGAGATCCCAGGCACGGTAGCCTACGAGTTGCAATAGGAAGGGAAAACCAGAGATCGAGCGAACGGCTCTATCGATTCCCTCGGCATCTGCCAGGCGATCGTTTTCCTGGATTGTGCGGATCAAGGCCTCGCGCACGTCATAGTCGGCAATGCGACCCAGATGATATTGTTGGGCGCGGCGAAGGAACGAGACCGTCTTGTGGTTCAGCAACGTCGAGACATTGTTGGGAAGTCCCGCCATGAGCAGGGCGACGCGTTTCCCATCGGTCACAAAGTGCTGATACGTTGCTGCGAGCTGAATCATCTCGTCGAGTGTCGGGTCCACCTCGTCAACCGTGACGAGCAGACCGGTACCGGCCCCGTTGAGCTGGTCGATGATATCGCTCATGCGATAACGCCAGGTTGAGGCATCGTGAACGCGATTGACCTCGATGCTGCCGAGCGGTGCAATTCCGAGACCGGTGACTTCGAAGTGGTAGGACGAGTCGATGAGATGGGCTGCGGCGCGTTTCGTCCCGAACTCGATTTCCTCAAGCATTCCCGGGAGCGCGGTCGTCTTTACGGCTATCCAGCCGTGGGATTCCGCCCTTGTCGCGAGCGATGACATGAGAGCGGTTTTACCGGTTCCACGCGCGCCTGAGAAGATCGAGGTCAATTCTGGGCGCCTGCGCTGGCTCAAGAAGGCGCGGTCCAAATCCCGAATAATCTGTTGTCTGCCAGCGAGATGGGCAGGAACCTCACCAAAACTGGGGGTAAACGGGTTCTCGAGATATTTCACACGGCTCTCCTTTCACACCGCCGTTTAACTTCATTTTACTTTAGTTAATTCTGATTAAAAGTGAGGGCCTTTATCTAGAGCATCAATTAGGCGTGTGTGCCATCGACGTGGCGCTCGAATGTGGCAAAAGGATAGTCCCTTTGTCACATTCCCGGAAAGCCTGTTTGGCGCAGGGCTTCGTAGAGGACGATGGCGGCGCTGTTGGAAAGGTTGAGGGCGCTGATGCGGTAGTCGTCCGGATTGACGAAGTTGCCGCAGATATCCTGCCGAAGGATGGCCTCATGGCCGTCCTCGATATGCCCGAGTGATTCCTCGTGGGCTTTCCAGGCCTCGGCGTTATCGAGTGAGTCGCAATCGCGCAGCATCGGGATGCGCTCGCAGCGCTCGGGCGCCGCGGCAAGCAGTGGCTCAGGAATGCCCGAGCTCTCGCTGCCAAAGACCAAATAGTCACCGTCTCGGTAGGTGCTTTGCGCATAGGTGCGGCGTGCCTTTTTGGTCAGCAGATGCAGGCGACCATCGGCGGGGGAGAGGTCGTTGCGCGCAAGGAAGTCCTCCCAGCCGGCATAGGTCGTCACGTCCAAGTTTTGCCAGTAGCCCAGGCCGGCGCGACGTACCGTCTTGTCGTCGAGCGAAAACCCCAGCGGCTCCACCAGATGCAGGCGGGTGCCGGTAACCACGCAGGTGCGGCCGATATTGCCCGTATTGGCCGGAATCTCGGGCGCATACAGCACAATGTTGAACATGAATCTCCTTGGCTCAGAACGAAAAACCACCACGAAGGGGACAGGCACCTTCGTGGTGGTTTGGCGGTTACGTAGGCGGACAAATACCCGCTTGGATAAACCTAGGCGCGGTGCCAGTCGGTCAGGCAGGCATCGAGGGAGGCGATGAGCGCATCCTTGTCCATGTGACGGCCGATGATGCACAGGCTCGTCATGCGGTCGCCCGTCTCGTCGTCCCAAATCTGCATGATCTCGGGGTTCTCTTCGATGATCTTCTGCTTCTCGCCCTCGGGCGCCGAGTCGACAAACAGGCCGTTCTCCATCAGGCGCATCTGGTGGCCAGCCTGCTCAAACATGTAGCACATGTCCGGATCGCCGGTCTGCCACAACGGACCCTTGACGCGAATGACCTCGTCGGGCCACTCCTGCTCAACAAAATCGGTGAACTTCTGCAGGTCAAACGGCTTGCGGCGCGAGTACACAAAAGTCTCGATGTCGTACTCGAGCACCTCGGGGTCGTCGTGCTCCTCGGGATGCTCCATGGCCTCGATCCAGGCGGCGGAGTTGTAGGCGCGCATAAAGTCGAAGCGGCCGGTATCGAGCAGCTCCTCCATGGGGACCTCGCCGTTTTGGGCCTCGACGATCACGGCGTCTTTCTGCAGGCTGCGCACGATGGCCTTAAGCTCGGCGATCTGCTCAGGGCTCACGGTATCGGTCTTGTTGAGGATCAGCGTGGAGCAGAACTCGATCTGCTGGATGAGCAGGCTCTCGATGTCGTCCTCGTCGATATCCTCGGCCAGCAGGTCGCGACCGCCGTTGAACTCGTCGTACATGCGGGCGCAGTCGACCACGGCCACGATGTTGTCGAGCGCGAGCTTGGGCTCGCCGCCCACCTTGGCCTCGTCGCAGAAGCTCGAGATGGTGTAGGCGATGGGGATAGGCTCGCAAATGCCCGAGGCCTCGATGATGATGTAGTCGAAGTTGCCCGAATCGGCGATGCCCTGCAGCTGGTTGGCAAGGTCGTCCGAAAGCGTGCAGCAGATGCAGCCGTTGGTGAGCGGGATGAGGTCGTCGGTTTCGGAAAGACCGCCGTCGGCGATAAGGCTGGCGTCGACATTGATCTCGCCGATGTCGTTGACGATCACGGCGGCGCGGATGCCGCCGTCGTTAGCGAGGATGTGGTTGAGCAGCGTGGTCTTGCCGGCACCGAGGTATCCGGTAAGCATGATGATCTTCACGGGTTTGTTGGGCATGTGCCCTCCTTTGTTAGACATGGCTTACAGTTGAATCTTATGCCAAACGCCTGCTCTTATACCCACGCGCCGGCAAATAACACAGGCTACTCCCAGGCTCCCCATACATCGGGGCAATAACCGACGGTGGCCTTTTTGCCGTTGCGAACGATGGGCTCGGCCAAGACCTGCTGATTCTCGAGCAGTTTATCAAAGCGCTGACTGGGGGTAAGGTGCTGGATGAGTGCGAGCGTCTCCTCGTCCTTGGCCTTGGGGTTGAGCAGCTTGTCGATGCCGCCGACCGCCTGCATCACGCTCGTGAGCTCGCCCTTGCTCATCTCCTTTTCCTTAAGGTCGATAAACTGCACCTTAATGCGGCGCTCCTTAAAATAGCGCTGGGCCTTCTTGGTATCGAAGGACTTCTTGGTGCCAAAAATCTGGATATTCATGTTCCGCCGCTCTATCGAATGAAGTTGGTCCTGGCGCGATCGCCTTCGGGGGCTTTGATGCCGGCGGCCTGTCCTGCCTCGATGCAGTGAAGGAGCCAGGCCATGTTTTTGCCGATGTTTCGCATGGTGGCCAGGCCCTCGGCGTCCTGGGCGGCCTCGCCCGGCATGGCACCAAAGACGTTGTTCCAGTACGTGGAGGCCACCACGGGCATCTGGTTGATAGTGAAGTACTTGTTGAGTACATCGAAGGTGGTCGACGTGCCGCCACGGCGGGCGACGGCGACCGCGGCACCCGGCTTGTGCGCAAAGGCCTTGCTGCCAGCATAGAATGCGCGGTCGAGAGCCGAGAGGATGCGTCCGCTGGGATGCGCATAGTAGACGGGGGAGCCAAAGACAAAGCCATCTGCCTGCTCGGCGGCAGCGATCAGCTCGTTCACCACGTCGTCGTCAAAGGTACAGCGACCGCCGAGCTTGCCGCACTGGCCGCAACCGATGCAATCGCGAATGGGCTTGGCGCCCAGCTGAAACACCTCGGTATCAATGCCTTCTGCATTAAGTTGCTCGGCGACCTCGGCGAGTGCGCGGGCGGTGTTGCCGTTTGCCTTGGGACTGCCATTGACCAAAAGAACCTTCATCACAAACTCCCTCTGCTGTCGGTGACTTCTGCGGAGGATTATCGCACGAGAGGGTAGATGGCGTGGGGCGCGATGTGAAACGGCCTGTGTTTCACATCGCGCCCCACGACGCTAGTCCAACTTGGTGCCCGGTACTTGCGGTGCCTCTTTAAGCAACGCTTTGAGCTCGTTCAAAATGGAAACGGGCTGTCGATCGACAGCGTCCAGATGAAGCGTCGCCACACGAATGGGCGGCTGATATTCAAGCGAGCCGATGAGCACGGGAGAACCCAGGAATCGTTCGATTTCGTTTGCGAGCTCGTCGATTGCCTCGGGGCCGAGCTCATCGAAAAGCGCCACGAACATTGGTCCCGTCGAGCGGAACAGGCGACCCTTGCCGCGCGAACAATCCATGAGGCAGGCGGCGCTTTCTGCCAAAACGCGGTCGCCCGCATCAAAGCCAAAGCGGGCATTGACCTCGGCGATATCGTCGATTTTAATGGCGATCAAACCAGTCTTGCGCGCCACGCGACGCATTTCACCAATGGCGTTGACCAGGGCATGAATATCGCCCAGGCCGGTCACGGAATCAGTCGTATCTGCCAAGCTTCGGTTGATGATAATGCCCACATACATGCTGGGCTCGGTATCGGTGCCGTCCAAGCGGTAGCCTGTGCAGTCGCAAAGCGCGTACGCTCCGGTGGCATCCATTACACGATACTGCATGTAGTGGAAGTGCCACGTGCCGTTTATCACCATGTTGAGCTCGGCGCGTACGTTGTCGCGGTCCTCGGGGTGTACGCGGGCAAGCCACATATCGACCGAGTTAAAAGGGTGCTGGGAGGGCAGGTCAAAATCGCGTACGGCGTTGACCGACCATTGCGATTCGCCCGTATCGAGATTGAGGATAAACGGATAGCGCGTCTCGGAGCTCATAGAGATCGCTTGGAATACGCGGTCGTTGCACGGAAGCTGTTCGGCAATTGGGTGCTGCGGCGCGTCATTGTCTTTCGGCTGCTGCACGCGATGCATAAGCTTATAGCGATACATCTTGCGATCGGCATCCATCGTCATCTGGCGACGCGTGTCGCCGGCAAGTGGATCGACGCGCGAGCAGCCAAAGCTAAAGCTGCCGATCATGGGCGCCTTGCCGCCCGAGCTCGCCTCGATCAGCCCGGAACGTACCTGCTCCAAGCGCTGCTCGAGTTCGGTTTCGTTTGCGGAGGGCGAGATAAGCACAAACTCGTCTCCACCGATACGGAACAGCATCTCATCGTGCTCCATGGTTTCGGAGAGCGTGCGGCAGATGCTCAGAATATAGCGGTTGCCTTCGGCGTGGCCAAACCTATCGTTACAATGCTTGAGATGGTCGATGTCAATATAGGCGCAGGTGAAGGGGTCGCCTTTGCGCCAGAGTTGCTCGACGTGACGGTCAAATCCGTTGCGGTTGCCCAAGTTGGTGAGCGGATCGATATAGGCGTTGCGCTCAAGCAGCTGGCGCTCTTGTTGCAGGATGGCATGCGTCTTTTGCAGCTGCTCACCAACAGCGCGTAGCTCAGCAGGCAGCGCGGCAACATCGAGTTCGGCGGTCGATACGCCATTCGCAAGTCGCTGAAGATAGGTAATAATCGATTGCTCGCCCAGGCGATATGACTCGTTCATGATGGATAACCTCCTTGGGCGGAACAACGGTTTGTATCATATCCCCAATTTGGTTTGAATTGGGGATATAAGTTAGCTAATGGAGACAAATACCCCCTTCGACGGTGGCGTTTTGCGCGCGAGCGTATCAGTTGTTATTGCCACCATCGAGCAATGCCTCAAAATCATTTGCCTGCATGGGGCGGTAGTAGAGGAAGCCCTGAGCGTAGCGGGCGCCCATGTGGCGCAGCATGTTCGCCTGCTCATTTGTCTCGATGCCTTCGATTACAACGGGCAGATGGAGCGACTGCGCCATCTCGAGCATCGATGACACGATCTGAGCGCTGCGGCCACGATCGCCGTCAACGGGCACAAACGTGCGATCGAGCTTGATGACGTCGACGTTGACGTTCTTGAGCATCGCGAGCGTGGACTGGCCGGTGCCAAAATCGTCCATGTAGGTCGAGAAGCCGCGGGTGTGCAGATCTGCGGTCAGCTTATCCACGGCCTCGGATTCTCCCGTATAAGCCGTCTCGGTGATCTCGATACGCATGAGCTCGGGCGGTAGGTTGTATTGGGCGGCGAGTGCCCCCATATGTTCGGCAACGTCGCAGGCAAGGATATCCACGCGCGACACATTAAGCGAGACCGGAACCACGCGAAGACCGCGATCGAGACGCTCGCGAAGCCATATGGCGACACCCTGCCAAATGTACTTGTCGAGCGTTACTACAAAGCCGCTTTCCTCGAGTGCGGGGATAAACGTTGCGGGCGAAATGAGAGAGCCGTCCTTGTCAATCCAGCGTGTAAGAGCCTCGGCGCCAATGATCTTGCCGGTTTCCATATCGACCTGGGGCTGAAGGTAGTACGTGATGCGGCCGTTTGAAAGTGCGTACTGGAATTCGGTCAGCGTGCGGTGGAACGCGACTTCGCGCTCGTACTCCGCAGGACAGAAAATGGCAATGCGCTCCTTGAAGTCGTTTTTTGCGCGCCGATTGGTAAACATGGCCTTTGCCTGCGCATCGATGGTGATCTCCTCATTGGAGTCGATGGGGTAAACGCCCATGGACGGCCAAAAACCTACGCCGTCATCATGCCTGGCTACTGCCTCGCGAACGCGGTTGTAGATTTGATGGACGGTGTTGTGCTCAAAGGGGATGAGTATGCAAAAGTCATCTTGGCCCCAGTACCCTGCGATGCCCATATCGGCATTCTCGATATCCTTGAGGACCGTGCCCACATCGGCGAGCATGCAGTCGCCTTCGGCCTGGCCGTGCCATTCATTAAACAGGCGCATGTGGCCCATGTCGACCGTGGCGATGCACCAGGTGCCGTCGCGCCTTGCCTCGAGAAATGCGTTGGCGCGCCGCATGAACTCGCTGGGTCGATAGAGGCCCGTGAGCGAGTCGATGCGTTCGGCGATGGCGCTTTTGCGCTCCGCCTCGGGTATGGGGAGGCTGTCGTTGGGAACAAGCCCGCCGGCCGTGCGAAGGCGACGGTCGAGTTCGCCTAAAACGGCGGTCGCTTGATGGGTTAAGTGCTCGTAAAAGGCCGGGACGACAAGGCAGACGGGAGTAATGGTGTCGCCTGCGATTTGAACAGGAGCGAAAACGGCCTCTTTAAGGTGGCGGGTCAGTTGCTCGAATGCCTCGTGGTCCAAGTCGTTGCTGAGCACGACGAACTGGACGCTTCGTGAACGGTAGACCCGGCTCCTGCCGCGGGTGATCGACAGCATGCGGCCTGCGTATTCGGCAAGCATGTTGTCGACAGCCTCGGCCCCGTAGAGCTCGTTGAGCTTTGTCGTGCCACGAACGCGCACCGCTATAAGCCCTGTCTCGCAACGATCGCGGCGGCAGGCATCGATAGCGTTGATCAGCATACGCTGCGTTCCGAGGCCCGTGGCGGCGTCGACGGTCTCGGCAAGTGAGTGGTTGACAAGTTCGCCGACATAGAGCGAGGGGGCATTTCCGTCGCCGTCGATGCGAAACCCGCGAGCACGGCAGAGAACGTAGTCACCCGCGGCATTGCGCATGCGGTACTGCATGACGCGGCGGTGTTTGGAGCCGTTAAAGATCTGGTTGATGTCGTTGGCGTAGGCCTCGAGGTCATCGGGATGGACACGCGTTTTCCAGAAATCGCGGCAGCTGTCTATGTGCTCCGAAGGAAGACCGAGATCGCGCAAGGCACCTTGCGACCAAAGGGTGCGGTCCTTGTCCAAGTTCTCGATAAAGAAATAGCGGCCTTCGTTGAGCATCGAAAAGGCGTCGAAAATACGGTCGCTTATTTCGAAGTCGTCGGTGTGGACTTGCGCGATATTACGTCGATCAAGATGCATGGCATGACGTAGCTTGTAGTCGTACATGCGATGGTCGGCATCGAGCGTCATGCGATTGGAGGCTTCGCCCAGGGCGGGGTCGGCGTGTGCCACTCCGTAGCTAAACGAGTGGGGCATCTCGGAATCGTTGTTTTTGAGCAGGATCGTTCGGCAGTGTTCCAGACGTTCGGCGAGGTCGTCCTCGGTCGCAATCGTAGATAGGATGGCAAACTCGTCGCCTCCCAGACGAAATGCCGCCTCGTCTACCTTCATATACAGCTTGAGATAAAGGCTTACCTGCAAGATATAGCGGTTGCCCTCGTCATGGCCAAAGACATCGTTGCAGTGCTTGAGATTGTCGATATCGATGAACGCCATGGTAACGGGAGCGTCCTGCTCCCAGAGCTCCTCGAGGGAACGGGCAAAGCCGCCGCGGTTGCCAAGTCCGGTAAGCTGGTCGGTAAAGGCGGTCCTAATCAGATCATCCTGACGCTCGAGAAGGTCGCGGACGGTCTTTTCGAGCGTTTCGGTGTAATTGCTGACAGTTTCCATGTTCTAAGCGGCTTTCTGAGGTCGGGGCGGATTGCGTCGGGCGAGCTCGTTGTGTACACGTATCGTTGTTCGGCGTTTTGCGTGCATCCAGGCCCCCGCCTTGCTGCGTTGTTGAGTTACTTTGCCGGCTAATGTTCGCTGTTGATAACAGCTGGGTAGTGTAAACAACAATACCCAATTATATATGGGTGCACATGCTGTGGGCGGCTATTGTTCGACAAGCGGTAGCGCGACGATGCGATGCTTGATAAAAATGCGACTGGGGCGGTATATGTTGACGGGTATACTTGTTCCGTTTGAATTTGCGGGGACGGAGATGGTCGCATGGCACAGTCAAATATGATGCGCACGGTGGGGCTGGCGCTCGAAGGAGGCGGCTACCGCGGTATGTATACGGCGGGCGTGCTCGACGTTTGGATGGAGCACGGTTTGACCTACGACCATATGGTGGGTGTCTCGGCGGGCGCGGCGTTTGGCTACAACTTTAAATCGCGGCAGATTGGACGCGCCATTCGCTACAACAAGGCATATTGTGCCGATAAGCGCTATGCGGGTGTAGCAAGCTGGCTGCGGACTGGAGACATGTTCAATGCCGATTTTGCCTATCATGAGGTGCCCATCGAGCGCGATCCCATCGACCTGGAGGCATATCGCGCCTGCCCCATGCGGTTTACGTGCGTGTGTACCGATATCGAGACGGGCAAGGCCGTCTATCACGACCTGCCTTATGGCGATGAGCGCGATATCGAGTGGATCCGGGCGTCGTCGGCTATTCCTGTGGCGACGCGTCCCGTTGCTATTGACGGACATAAGTATCTGGATGGTGGCGTGGCTGATTCTATTCCCAGCGCATGGCTGTTTGCGCAGGGGTATGACCGAAACATCGTGGTACTCACGCAGCCGGCGGGCTTTGTGAAGCAGCCCAACAGCGTGATGCCCATGCTGCGGCGCGTGTTCCGTCACTACCCGGAGTTTGTCGCAGCGCTTGAGCATCGGCATGAGGTCTACAATGCCACGCTCGATGACTTAGCACGTCGCGAGGCTGCCGGCGAGGTCTTTGTGGTGCGGCCGAGCGAATCGGTGAAGGTACCGTCGCTGTGCCGTGAACCGGATGAGCTCGAGCGTATCTATCAGATCGGTCGGCGCGATGCGGAAGCGACCTTGCCGGCGTTGGAAGCGTATCTGGCGGGGTAAGGGTCGCATGCGGAAAGCGCATCACGGAATGGAGGTCCAAACTGGGATGCGCTTTCTATTGCTAAAGATGTGAGGCTGCGGATCAGCTACTCGGCTTATGCCTATGCCTGCTGCCAGGTGTCGACGAGCTCCTTGGCGGCGGCGCAGGGGTCGTCGGCACTGCAGACGGCGCTCACCACAAAGAAGCCATCGACGCCGGTGGCCTTGAGCTGCGGCAGGTCGGCCGTCTTGACGCCGCCGCCCACCACGATGGGCACGGGGCTTGCCGCGTGGAGCGCGGCCAGGTCCTCAAAGCTCTTGGTGATGATAGAGCCGTCGGCCGCGCGTCCGCAGTCGCGCTTGGTCTCGGTCTCGTGGAGCGGGCCGATGCCTAGGTAGTCGACTAGGCTCATGTCGGCGGTCTTGACGTACTCGAGCATCTCCTCGCAACGGGCCGAAAGGCCCACGATGGCATCGGGGCCCAGAAGCTTGCGGCAGACCTCGACGGGAATATCGCTCTGACCCACGTGCACGCCGTCGACAGCGATGCCCTGCTCGCGCGCGGCAAGTACGCAGTCCAGGCGGTCGTCGATGAGCAAGGCGACCTGACCGGTCTTGCCAGCCTGTGCGATTGCCTGCGCGGCGTCGCCGGTCAGCGCGATGATCTCGCGGGCGCTTGCCACCTTGGAGCGCACCTGGATGCAGGTAAAGCCGGCATCGAGCGCCTGGACCACTACATCGCCCACGGGGCGCCCCAGCGTGTTTTCGGGGCCGAGTACCAGATAGGCCGAGATATCAAGGTTGTCGCGGATGCTCATTGTGCTTCCTCCTGCTTTTTGATCTGCGCTTCCATGCGCTCGAGCTTGCCGGTCATGGTGTCGGTAAATCCGGGTCGAATATCGGCTTTGAGCACGACTTCGGTGCGGATGCCTTTGCTCGCCAACACAAAGGTTGCGTCGCGCACGACCTGCATGACCTCGTCCCAGTCGCCCTCGATCTCGGTGAACATCGAGGTGGTGCGGTTGGGAAGACCGCTCTCGCGAATGACGCGCACGACCTCAGCGACCTCGGCGGACAGCTCGTCGCCGGTGCCGCACGGGGCGATGGCCACGGCGACGAGCGTGTTCATGCTGGCATTGGTTACGGGCTCGGACATGGCCTATGCCTCCTCGAGCTCGAGTCGGTTATCGGCGATGTCTTGGGCGGTTGCGCGGTAGAGCTCGTCGATAAAGGCGACCTTAAAGCTTGCCGGGGCGTCGGCGACGGCGGCGGCACGCGTGCCGGCCACGTTGTAGACGGCGGTGCCGCAGACGGCTGCCGTAAACGGGTCGGCGGCGCAGGCGTACACGGCCAGCACGCCGCCCTGCGAGCAGCCGCAGCCGGTGATCTTGGACATGAGCGGGCTGCCGCCGTGGGACTTGGCCACGGTCGTGCCGTCGGTAATCAGGTCGACTTCGCCCGAGACGACCACGGCGCCGCCGGTGTAGCGGGCGAGCGCCACGGCGGCACCACGGGCGGCGTCGACCGTGTCGGTGGTATCGACACCGCGCACGCGGCTCAGATCGGCCGTCTCGCCCTCAAGACCCCACAGGCCGGCGAGCGCGATAATCTCGGAGGCGTTGCCGCGCACGATGGCGGGCTTGTACTGCTTGAGCTCGTTTACCAGCTGGGTGCGCAGGCTACCGATGCCCAGGCCCACCGGATCGAGCACCCAGGGCTTGCCGGCGTCGTGTGCCGCCTTCGCCGCGCGGGGAATCGTCTGCTCGTAGATAGGGAAGAGCGTGCCCATGTTGAGATAGATGGCGCCGCCGCCGGCAACGAGCGCTTCGCCCTCGTCGGGCAGATAGACCATGGCGGCCGATCCGCCCACGGCGAGCTGCGCGTTGGCGACAAAGTCGATCGTCACCGTGTTGGTGATGGAGCCGGCCATCGGATTGGTGGCGCGAATCTCCTCTACGGCCTTGACCATATGTTGCTTAAGCTGTTCCGAATCAATCACTGCACATGCCTCCTTGGCATAGAAAAGGGGCGCTGTGCATAGACAGCGCCCCTGTAAAGGCGGCATGCTCCCTACGCCAGCATTAACTGACAGGTTCAAAGGATTGGGCCCCATGCCCTCTCAGCCTTGTGGTTTGCACCGCCGGCACTCCCGCATCGAATCTGTTGTTCCCTATACTAGCGCACCTACCAAAAAGGGACAGGTTTATTTTGGCAGGTCGGTACAATAGATGGG
This sequence comes from uncultured Collinsella sp., assembly GCA_902496335.1. Classification (GTDB taxonomy): domain Bacteria; phylum Actinomycetota; class Coriobacteriia; order Coriobacteriales; family Coriobacteriaceae; genus Collinsella. Next base: position 91,595 of record CABVAO010000001.1, on the reverse strand, counting down.
ATTAAGAATGACCGAGGGGGCCTTATGATTAAACTTGTGCTGACCGATATGGACGATACGCTGATTCCAGCCGGGCATGACGGCGCTAGCGACTACGCCATCGAGGGCATTCATGCCATGCGGGCGGCGGGTCTGCACTTTGGCCCGGTTTCGGGCCGTCAGCCGTCCGCGATGGGCTGGATGTTCAAAAATCGTTCCGAGTGCTTCTCGACTGGTGCGTTCTGTAACGGCCAGGTCATGTTTGTGGACGGTGAGGCGGTAGCCTCGCATGCGACCGACAACGCCGCCCTTATGCGCTTGGCTGACTACTTGGAGCAGGAGACCGACGATACGTACCTGAAGGTCTACAGCTTGGGTGATGATTTTTGGGACAACGATGCCTATTGCGTGACGAGCGATCCCGAGCGCGTGCGCCGCGCCATGGAGTCGGGCGGCAACGCGTGGCTCAAGGGCGAAGAGGCCCCGTGCCGTCCTGTTGTCGATGATGCCCCGGTATACAAGGCGAATATCTGGAGCGCCCGCTCGCGCGAAGAGCTCGCTGAGCTGCGCGAGCGCATTGCCGCCGAGGTGCCGGAGCTCTCGCTTGTGTTTCCCAACAACCGAGTGCGCCTGCTCGACATTCTTCCAGCAGGTTGGGACAAGGGTTGCGCTGCGCTGGAGCTGGCGCGCGCTTTGGACCTGACGCCCGACGAGGTGGCCGTATTTGGCGATTCCGATAACGACCTGCCCATGATCGATGCTGTTCCCAACTCCGTTGCAGTCGCCAATGCCAACGAGGCTGTCACGGCTGCCGCGCGCTGGCATATCGGCGCTGCGGCAGACGATGCGGTTGCCGGGGCTCTGCATCAGATTGCCGCCTGCGCCGCGACGGGGGAGATGCCGCCTTTTATGCGTCAGATGGATGCGGTGGGTTCGGGTATCGCGGACGTCTAGGGAGGCCATCATGAAGCTCCAGCAGCTCAGATATGTCGTCAAAGTTGCCGAATGTGGCAGCATCACCGAGGCCTCGCGCCGGCTCTTTGTGTCGCAGCCTTCGATTACCGCATCGATTCGCGATCTCGAAAACGAGATGGGCGTGCACATCTTTGAGCGCACTAACAAGGGCGTCGTTGTGTCCGAGGAAGGTGAGACCTTCTTGGGCTATGCGCGCCAGGTACTCGACCAGGCCGACCTGCTCGAGGGCAAGTACAAGGGCGCATCCGAGCAGGTGCCGCACTTTAGTGTGAGCTGCCAGCATTATTCCTTTGCCGTTAATGCGTTTGTCGATGTGATCCGTGAGTTCGATGCCGCGCGCTACGACTTTACCCTGCGCGAGGAGCAAACCCACGAGATTATCGAGGACGTCGCGCACATGAAAAGCGAGCTCGGCATCCTGTATCTGTCGGAGCACAATCGCGAGGTCATCGAGCGCATGCTGGCGGCCAACGAGCTCGTGTTCGAAGGGCTCTTCTGCGCCACGCCGCACGTCTTTGTGTGTGCAGACCATCCGCTGGCTGGCCGCTCCAGCGTGACGCTCGAGGACTTGGAAGACTACCCGTTTTTGTCCTATGAGCAGGGCAGCTATAACTCGTTCTACTATTCTGAGGAGCTGACCTCGACCTTTGAGCGCCGCAAGAATATCCGCGTGCGTGACCGTGCGACGTTGTTCAACCTGGTCATGGGCCTCAACGGCTACACGGTATGCTCAGGCGTGATCAGTCACGAGCTCAACGGGCCCGGCATCATCTCGATTCCGCTCGATGTAGACGAGTACATGGAGATCGGCATCATCACGCGCAAGAACACGACGCTTACGCGCTACGGCCAAGCCTATATCGACGTGATTCGTCAGCACATATAGACTGCTGCATTCTGCACGGGTCAAATCTCTTTATGGCAGTCCAAACTGATATAGGAAGCATCTATATCAAACTGTTATAAACGTATATTTTGCGATGGCCATATGAGCGCTCATACTCTGTCCCAGTAAAGCAACCAATGCAAAGGGAGATATCTATGAGTGCTTTAACCACGCTGAACGCGCCGTTTCGCGCCGATATCGTCGGCAGCTTTCTTCGTCCACAGGCCGTAAAGGACGCCCGTGCCGCCTATGCTGCGGGCACACTCGACACCGCCGGCCTTAAGGCCGTCGAGGATGAGGCCATTCGCGACCTGGTGGACAAGCAAAAGTCCGCTGGCCTGCAGGTGATTACCGATGGCGAGTTTCGCCGCAGTTACTGGCACCTCGACTTTATGTGGGGGCTCAACGGCATTGAACGCCGTACCTCGCGTACGGGCTATATGTTCCACGACGAGGAGACCACAGCCGACACCGCCGTGGTAACCGGCCCCATTAGCGGCGAGAACCATCCGTTCGTCGAGCACTTTAAATTTGTCAAGGCGCTCGAGGGGGAGGGCCAGGTCGCGCGGCAAACCATTCCGGCGCCGATCCAGACGTTCTCCGAAGTCACGCTCGACCGTTGCGACGGCCAGCAGGAGAGCCTGCGCGCTGTCTATAAGACCGATGAGGAACTTGCCGACGCCATCGCAGCCGCTTATCGCACGGTGATCGCCGACCTGTACGCAGCAGGCTGCCGCAACATCCAGTTTGATGACTGCACCTGGGGCATCTACTGCGACACCGATTTTGTCGCCAAAACCGGCATGAGCCCGGTCGACCTGCAAAAGGTAAGCGAGCTGGGCGTGGCGCTCAACAATGCCGCCATCGCGGACAAGCCCGACGATCTGGTCATCAACACGCATGTGTGCCGCGGCAACTACCACTCCACCTATGCCTTCGAGGGCGGCTATGACCCCATCGCGCCGTACCTGTTCGCAAACGAGGATGTCGATGCATTTTACCTGGAGTTCGATACGCCGCGCGCCGGCGGTTTTGAGCCGCTGAAGTACGTTGCCCCCGGCAAGAAGGTCGTGCTGGGCTTGGTAACCACCAAGGCGGCAGAGCTCGAGAACGAGGATGTTATCGTCGAGCGCATCCGTGAAGCCGCAAAGTACGTGCCGCTCGAGAACCTGTATCTGTCGCCTCAGTGCGGCTTTGCCAGCTGCGAGATTGGCAACAAGCTGACCGAGGATGAGCAATGGGCAAAGATCGCGCTGGTCAAGCGCATTGCCGAGCGCGTTTGGAAATAGCGCTAGTGTTTGCAGGTGGCGGCGCGTGCGAGGCATAGTGTATCGCGTACAATGGTTCGGATCGTATCGTTCGGGCAGGTTATCCGATATGCCTGATCGCCCTTCCATTCGAAAGGACATCCATGTCCCAGTCCTCGACGCCCGCCGTCAGCGATGCCATCTACGACGCATCGTCGCTCGGCCGCCCGCGCATGTTCCTGCTCGGCCTACAGCACCTGTTTGCCATGTTTGGCGCCACCGTGCTGGTGCCCGTGCTCACCGGCCTCTCGGTATCGGCAACGCTTTTGTTTGCCGGCTTGGGCACGCTGCTGTTCCACTTCCTGTCGCGCGGTAAGGTGCCGGCATTTTTGGGCTCATCGTTTGCCTTTATTGCCGGTTATGCCGCAATCGCGCCCAACGGCGAGACCGAGCTTTTGCCCTACGCCTGCCTGGGCGTAGCTTGTGCCGGTCTGCTCTATCCGGTGCTGGCGGCGCTCTTCCGCGCGTTTGGCGCCAAGCGTGTCATGCGTTTCTTTCCGCCGGTGGTGACTGGCCCCATCGTCATTTCCATCGGCTTGATCCTGGCAAGCTCCGCTATTGCTAACTGCCAGACCAACTGGCTTGTGGCTGTCATTGGCGTTGCCGTTATCGTCATCTGCAACATCTGGGGCCGTGGCATGGTCAAGATCGTGCCGATTTTGCTGGGCGTTGTGGTGAGCTATGCCGTTGCGGCTGCGCTCGGCGAGGTTGATTTCTCGGGCGTTGCCGCCGCTCCGTGGGTCGGTCTGCCCATCGTGTGGGACAACACCGTGTTTGCACTCTTTGGGCCGCAGTTCGATAGCGGTCTTGCCACGACGGCCATCATCACCATCATGCCGCTGGCCTTCGCGACCATGATCGAGCATATCGGCGATATCTCTGCTATCGGTTCGACTTGCGAGCGCAACTACATTGCCGATCCCGGTCTGCATCGCACGCTGCTCGGCGACGGCCTTGCCACGATTCTGGCTTCGCTCTTTGGCGCTCCGGCCAACACTACGTATGGTGAGAACACCGGCGTGCTCGCCCTGACGCGCGTGTTCGACCCGCGCGTAATTCGAATTGCCGCGTGTTGCGCCATCGTGCTTTCGTTCTGCCCCAAGTTCGCGGCTGTCATTGCGGCCATGCCGGCGTGTGTGATCGGCGGTGTGTCGCTCGTGCTCTACGGCATGATCAGCGCTGTGGGCGTCCGCAACCTCATCGAGAACCAGGTCGATTTCCAGAACAACCGCAACGTGCTGGTTGCCGCGCTGGTGCTCGTGCTTTCGCTCGGCATCGCGTACAGCACCGCCGGCGCCATCGTGTTGGAGCTGGGCGGCGTGACCATTTCGCTGTCCGGCATTGCCGTGGGCTCACTGGTGGGCATTGTGCTCAACGCCATCCTGCCGGGTAACGACTTTGAGTTTGATGTCTCCGAGCTTGAGGAGGCTGCTGAGTAGCAGCTGCGTTCAGCTAAAACAAGATATGGTGCCTATGCGTATATGCGTGTGGGCACCATTTTTAATGTGTCAGTATCCAGTGGATGCCGCGGGCCATGCGTAAGTCGGTTTGGGCAAAGTGATTGCCGGGGTTGAGCTCCAGCGTTGTTGGAATGCCGCGCTCGACGAGCAACGCTTCCATCGCGCGTGTGTCGTCGAGTACATGCCGCATCATGCGGTTGGGCGTCTTGGTTTCCTTTTTGCCGAGTGACAGGTAGACGGCTTGCGGGCTGCCGGCAAAAGGGGCCGTGCTGGCACGGTCGACAAAGTCGGGAAACCATAGCGACCCCGATGCGCTCGCGGCGCGGTCAAAGGCGTCGGTTTGCCAGAGGGACCAGAGTGCGAAGAGGCCCGCGAGCGAGTAACCGGCAATGCCGCGCCAGGTGGGCGGCTGAGGAAGCGACGACTCGACCTGGGGGATTATCTGATTCAGCAGCTCATCAAGAAAATCGGCAGCTTGGCCGCCGAAAGGCTCGGCATCGCGTACGGTCCCGTCGCATGCCCAGGGGCTCAGCTCGCGATTCCAATCGAGCCCGCCAATGGTGACGAGGGCGAATGGCGGACAGTCGAGCTCTCGGCAACACTTATAAACCTCGCTGCCGTCGCCCACGACCACAGGAAGGTAGATGACAGGCGCGCTTTCCGTATGATTCGAATAAACGGTTATCTGCTTTTGATGCGCTTCCATGACGGGCTTCTCTCAGTGTTGTGATATCGGCAGCCCCAATTGTCGCACGCCAGCGTATGCCGGTTGGGCTAGACCAAAGACAATCTCGTGCATCCCCTGCGGACTCATATGGAAAACGCCACCGCCGGAGGGGAGCTCGGCGGTGGCGTTGTTAAACGGTGCTGGGGCTCGGGGCCTTCGCGGGAGCTGCCATGTGCGCAGAGGCGTTTAAGAACGCTTACGGCTCGCCATGGTGCCTGCGGCGATAGCGGCTGTTCCCGCAAGGACGGTTGCCACGATGGCCGCACCCGAGGTGTCGCCGGTTGCCGCGAGCACGCCGGTAGTCTTGGCTTTCGTGGTTGAAGCCGCAACGGCCTTGGTCGGCTTTGAGCCCTCAGGCTTGGGGTTCTGCTTGGACTCCGCGGGCTTGCTTTCTGCGGGCTTGGTCTCGTCGGGCTTGGGGTCTTCCGGCTTGGCTACCTCGGGAGGTGCGATGGTCGTACTTTTGGCGACTGCTTTGATATAGAGGGAGTCGACCGTGGCGTCGCCCGTGCCGATGGCCTGGCCTGCCTCGTAGATGCCGTCACGGAGCTTGCGATAGTCAATGACCTTGCCGCCTTCGGGCGTCTGGATGGCGGCGTTCTCAATCTTGATGGTGCCGATTGTCTTGCCGTCAGCGCTCATGGCACGGGCAAAGATTGCCGCTGTATCTCCTTCGGCCGTTACCTTGCTGCGGATGATCGAGATGACTGCGGGTGTGACGCCCTCGCTGGTCTGGGCGATGATGCCGATGTTCTCGCCTTGGGGTTCGCGCCTCGTCTCGCCATCTTGGTTTTCGCTGTAGGGGATGGGGCCGTCGCCGTTCTCGACATAGCGGGCTATGGCCTTGACAACGGAGTCGCTGATGTAGATGTGGCCGCCCTTCTCGTTGGGTCGATCGTTTCTGGTGGAGAATGCAGCCGAAACCTCGCCTTCCGCAAACGCGTCCACGGTGGAGCCGTTCTTGACGACGATGTCGTCCTGGTAAGTGAAGAGGGCGTTGGCGCCACCGTATTTGCCTTTACTTGCACGGACCGTCGCGTTTGCATGATCGAGGGTGATGCCCTTGTGGGCATAGACGCCATATTCAACACCGTTTACGTTGAGGGAGGCGTTTGTGGCTGCGAGGCTGCCCTTGGCCTCGACGGCAGCGTCTTTCTCGGAGCTTGCCTTGACCTGGCTGCCGTCCGAGATGTTGATATTGCCGCTGCTCCAAAGGGCCTCACCATCGGCTGAGCTTGCCTCGACCGTCCCGCCACCCTTGATGGTGAGGTTCTTGTCGGCTCCAATACCCTTGTCCTTGGTAGCCCTGGCGGTGATGGCTCCGCTGTCGTCAATCGTGATATTGCCGTTTGCCCTGATGCCATCCGATGCACCCGTGGCGTTGACGTTGCCCGAACCTTTGATAGCGAGATCACCTCCGGCATTGATGGCATCAAACCCAGTGCTCGTGGCGTTGACGGATCCGGCTCCGTCGATGTTGATATTACCCGTGGAGAGGATAGCGTCCTCAGTAGATGTCACGCTGAGCGTGCCGCCCTCGTCGCCTTGGATATTGAGCTCGGCATTCTCGTTAGTGCCATGAGAAACGTTGATGCTTTCGATCCATTCGGCAGTGACGATGTTGGTTCCCGAGTAATTCACGTTGAGCTTGCCTGCGGCCTGGATCTCGCCGCCGTTATAGTTGTTGAGCTTCAAGTCGTCGGCGCCGTCCCACGACCAGGTACCGGCCTCGTCGCTCGCCGCGGTGTTGTACTTGTTGCCGCCGACCTTGACCCATTCCGCTGCGAGCGAGACGCTCGGCATGAGCAGCGAGCTCACCGTGAGCGCGCACACGGCGCCCGCGACGATGCGGCGCGTCACGCGGCGCCAGCTGCCGTGCGCGAGTCCTATGCGACGGCGAACGTCGGGTTCGGCAACATGGGTTCCGGCGGTAGTGTCATTGCGTTTGGGGGTCGTGAACAAGGCTGCCATGGTTGCTCCCGTTCTCATAGGGCCTATACGACTAGATTCAGCGTATCTGCTGGATGTTGCCGGCGGCAGTGCCGTTTGGAGGGCAAAATGGCCAAAACTTGGGAAGCAAAACATCGCGCGTCTGTGCGTTGCCTGGCTTTAAAAGAAAAGCGCGGAGCCGCTCGATGCGACTCCGCGCTTTGGTGTTCTGTTTTAGCAGACTATGCCGTTACGCTACGAAGAAGTAGACGAGGAAGGCGAGAGCTGCGATCCACATGAGCGGCTTGATCTTGGAGGCCTCGCCCTTAAAGAGCGCGACGATCACGTAGGCGATAAAGCCTAGGCCAATGCCGGCAGAGATGGAGTAGGTGAAGGGCACGCCGGCGACAATCATGAACGCCGGGAAACCCTGCGACACGTCGGACCAGTCGATCTCGGAGGCCTCGCTCATCATGAGGTAGCCGACGTAGACCAGAGCACCGCAGGTGGCGGCGCTGGAAACGATGGTGACGATGGGGGAGAAGAACGCGGCGAGAATGAACAGCACGCCGGTGGTGACGGAGGTGAGGCCCGTGCGGCCACCGTCGGCGGCGCCGGAAGTGGACTCGACGAAGGTGGTGATGGAGGAGACGCCCATGAAACCGCCCACAGCAGCGGCGGCGGAGTCGACGATCAGGATCTCCTTGATATTCTCGACGTTGCCGTCGTCGGTGAGGAACTCGCCCTGCTTGGCCACGGCCATCGCGGTGCCCATGGTGTCGAAGAAGTCACTCATGAGCAGCGAGAACGAGATGACGAGGAGCGCGGGGTCGGTAAGGACCTTGACGATGGCGGGCACGCCGCCGGCGTCGGCGATGGGGCCACCGATGCTCGAGAAGTCGAGCGGGGCGATGATACCGGTCGGAGCATGGGTCACACCTAGAGGGATACCGGCGATGACGGCGACGACGATGCCGATGAGCAGCGAGCCGGGGACGTTGCGGCAGGCGAGGGCGACTGTCACCAGGATGGAGATGATGCCGACGATGAAGGTGGGGGAGGTGATGTCGCCCAGACCGACGAGTGTACCGGCGCCAGCGGTGATAATGCCGGCATCGCACAGGCCAATCATGGCGATGAACAGGCCCAGACCCACCGAGATGGCGTGACGCAGGACAACCGGGATGGCGTCCATGATGGCCTCGCGCAGGCCACAAAGCACGAGCAGCAAGATGACGATACCCTCGAGGAAGATGACGCTCATGGCCACGTGCCAGTCACCGCCGCAGACGGTGGTGGCGATTCCAGCGATCATCGCGTTGACGCCTAAGCCCGACGCGCAGGCGAGCGGGCGGTTGGCGAAGATGCCCATGCAGATGGTCATGATGCCGGCGCCCAGGCAGGTGGCGCAGGCGAGCGCTCCCGCATCGATGCCAGCGCCCGAGAGCACCGCGGGGTTGACGGCGATGATGTAGGCCATCGCCAGGAACGTTGTCAGTCCAGCGCGGAGTTCGGTCCCGATTGTGGACTTGCGCTCGCTGACGTGAAATAGTTCGTCCATGCATACCCTTTCCTTGCTCGGCCCCGAGTTTAGGCCGATTGACACGAACTCACCCACTATAGCCCCTTTACGACGCTGTTGTTCCTCGCATGTTGATGTTCGGCGCTTTGTAGCAGACGGACGGTATTTTTCGCATGAAAATGTGTGGGTACCGTATACTTAAGCGGTTACAACGACCCCTATGGAGGAACGTATGATTAAAGAGCTCTGCCACGACGAGGCTATCCTGTCCCAGCGTTGCGAGGTCGCGACCGTCGAGGACGAGTCGGTTGCTCAGGACCTGATCGATACCATCAAGTCGCTCGACGATGCCGGCTGCCTTGCCGCCAACCAGATCGGCATCACCAAGAAGGTCTGCGTCTACCTGGACGATGCCGGCGAGCCCCACGTGCTCTACAACCCCCGTCTGGTGTTTGGCCTGGGCGCCAGCAAGATGGAGGAGAGCTGCCTGACGCACGAGGAGGTCACCAAGTCCACGCGCTATATCAAGTGCAAGGTTGCCTTTGACCAGATTGTCGACGGCAAGATGAAGGAGTGCCGCCGCGACTACGCGGGCTTTGAGGCACAGATGATCCAGCATATGATCGACCACTGCCTCGGCAAGTTGGTCTAAGGGGATCAAAGCACCGCACCTTGCCGCTCAATCGTCGCTCGCGTACCTTAAGTACGCTTCGCTCCTCTTTCGTGGCAATCTGCGGCACTTTGACCCCTTAGACGACCTGCGGGGTTAACTTGGTTGAGTTTATCCTGCTTGAATAGTCCGGGCGTGACATTGTTGTCATGTCCGGGCTTTTGTGTTTAGCGCCTCTTTGTTTGGTGACAATAACCTTAGCAAGAACGTAAAGCTGGGAGGCGCTATGTGTACGAGCATTCGATTTACCGATAATTCCGGCCACATGTATCTAGGCCGCAACCTCGACTGGAGCTTTGACTACGGCCAACAGGTTCGCGTGATGCCGCGCGGGTTTCACATTCCGTATTCGTTTATCGACGACGCAACAGCGGCACACGCGGTGATCGGTATGTGCATCGATTACAAGAACTATCCCATGTTCTTCGACTGCGGCAACGATGCGGGCCTCGCCGTGGCGGGTCTCAATTTCCCGGGTTATGCCGAGTATGCCGAGGACCCTGTCGACGGCAAGACCAATATCGCAGCCTATGAGTTTCCCCTGTGGGTGGCAGCGACGTTCTCGACGGTCGACGAGGTCGAGGCTGCGCTGCGCGATACGGTGATTGTCGCCAAATCTGCAGGAGAGGGGCTGGGCGTGTCGCTGCTCCATTGGATTATCGGCGACAGCCAGCGTAGCATCGTGGTCGAGATGATGGCTGACGGCCTGCATGTATACGACGATCCGGTCGACACCCTTGCCAACCAGCCGACCTTCCCGTGGCACATGGAAAACCTGCGCACCTATATCACCGCCACAAGCGATTTTCCGCAGACGGCGACATGGCGTGACGCCGAGCTCAAACCCTATGGCACGGGTGCCGGCATGCGCGGTATTCCTGGTGACTGCTATTCGCCGAGCCGTTTTGTAAAGGCGGCGTACCTCAATGCCAATTATCCGCAAAAGGAGAGCGAGACCGAAAACGTCGTCCGCATGTTCCGTTCACTCGAGGGCGTGGTGATGATCGAGGGGGCGTCCAGGATGGGCGATGGCAAGTTCGAGAAGACTATCTATACCGGATGCTTTAGCGCGCGCACGGGCAATTATTACTACGCGATGTATGGGGATCCGTCGATTCGCTACGTGAGCCTGATGGATGCCGAGGGCGCGAGCCCCGATAGGCTCGTGGTTCCCGAGCCGCGTCGTTCGTAGCCGCTAGCTTTACTGCAATGCAAGGCGGCCCTGCGTCTCCCGTGAGATGCAGGGCCGCTGTCGTTGATTTGTGACGTCGCTAGAAGTTGGCGTCGTTGAGTTGTTCGCTCTCGAGGCCGTCGAGCAGTTGCTGTTCGGGCGTATCGGCGACGCTCTCGAGCAACTCGGTGGGGTCGACGTTCATGTTCCTACCGGCTTCATTGCCGTTGACCAGGTCGTCCGAGAAGATATCGACTTCCATTTCCTCGGCCTCTTCAATCTGGATCTCGAGCGGCACCTGGGTGCGCACAAGTTTGACGGCCGGGCGCATGCGAGCAAAGAGCGGTACGTACTCAATGATGATGGCCGAGTTCTCGAGACCATACCAACGTGCCGGGCTTCCGCAGGCGCGGCGGACGGCGTACTTGATGGCCATGACGCGATGGTCGTTGCGGTTGATGTCCGTTTCGGGGGCAAGCATCTTGCGCAGCATACAAAAACGGAAGTCGCCCACGTTGCCGCGTGTCTCGTAGATGGAGTAGGTGTGATGCTGCGGCGGCAACTCACCCGATGCCATCAGGTCGCCAACGATCTGGCGCAGGTAGGCGTTGATGCGTTGATTGACCTTAAAGCCCAGGTCCAAGCGCACGCGGAATAGGAAGTCTGTGCCAAAGGTCTCGACGGAATACTCGTGCGTATAGGGCTCATCGGTGACATGCACGTTGATGAACCAGTATGCCTTGGCGCGCTTGGGATGCTTATCCAAGATGGAGTAGAGCACGTCGCGGTCGAGCGTGAGCGGGTCGGGACTGTTGGTAAGGAACACCAGATTGTCGGCGAGCACGGGGTAGGTCTCGTCGTTGCGCAGGCGGCCGAGCTGGTCAATGTACTTGGAGACGGGCAGCAGGATCGTCTGCGTGCGCTCGATGGCGGTGCCGCGGCGCCACACGTACATAAGGCCAAACAGCAGCGCGGCCAGGAAGATCATGACGTAGCCGCCGTCAAAGAACATGGTGAGGCACGAAGCGAAGAAGCACAGCTCAATGGCACCAAAGAGCAGGGCGAAGACGCAGGCGCCCAGCTTGTGCTTGAGGATGCCGGCGATGTAGCTCGTCAAAAGCGTCGTGGTCATGAGCATGGTCACGGTAATGGCGAGGCCGTAGGCGCTCTCCATGCGCTCGGAGTTTTGGAACAGCAGCACGATGAAGATACAGCCGACCCACATGATGTTGTTGACGAGCGGAATATAGAGTTGGCCCTTGGTGTCGCTGGGGTAGTGGATGCGCAGATGCGGCATAAGGTTGAGGCGCGTTGCCTCCGAAACCAACGAGAACGAGCCGGTGATGAGCGCCTGCGAGGCGATGATGGCCGCCACGGCCGAAAGCACGATGGCAAAGGGGCGCAGGGGCTCGGGGAGCATCATATAGAACGGGTTGACGATATCCATCGCGAGCATCTGGGGATTGGAATTGTTGGCGAGCAGCCAAGCGCCCTGACCCAGATAGTTAAGGATGAGGGCTGCCTTTACGAACGGCCAGGATGCGTAAATGTTAGCCTTGCCCACGTGACCCATGTCCGAATAGAGCGCCTCGGCGCCGGTCGTCGACAGGAAGACGAAGCCGAGCACCATGATGCCCGAGTGGTTGATGGGCGAGAACAGGAACATGATGCCGCGGATGGGGTTGAGCGCGCGTAGGATGGACAGGTTGCCGAGCATGTTGAACAGGCCGGCGCCAGCCAAGAACAGGAACCACAGCGTCATGAGCGGGCCGAACAGCTTGCCGATCGACGAGGTGCCGGCGCGCTGCATGGCAAACAGGCCGCAGATAATGATGATGGTGATGATGATGACGTTGGTCTGGCCGTCACCCAAAAGCGCATGGCCCCACTCGATAGTGCGCAAGCCCTCGATGGCCGTGGTAACCGTGACGGCGGGGGTGAGGATGCCGTCGGCGAGCAGCGCCGCGCCGCCGATCATGGCGGGAAGGATCAGCCACGGCGCCACTTTGCGCACCAAGCTAAACAGGGCGAAGATGCCGCCCTCGTTGTGGTTATCGGCCTTCATGGCGATAACCACGTACTTGACCGTGGTCACGAGCGTCATGGTCCAGATGACGAGCGAAAGCGCTCCTAAGATCATGTCCTCGCTGACGGTACCGATGCCGCCGTTGTTGGCGACGATTGATTTCATGGTGTACATGGGGCTCGTGCCGATGTCGCCGTAGACGACGCCGAGCGTAACGAGCAGCATGCCAGCGGAAAGGGGAATGGCTCCATGCCCGCCTTGACCACGCTGATCTTGGGGGCTTGCCTCCAGTTTGTTATGTGCCACGTGGACTCCCTTGGACATCCGGTTATCCGTCTAGGACAGATAACCTTTATGCCGTCTTTATACATACAAGAGCAGTTTGGCACATCAGGTTATTTTAGACAATAATCCCCAGCTGAGGATTATTTATGTACGCAGGTAGCATTTCAAAGCAGGGGCTTTAAGCACGTGCTGCCTGGGCGATGCCAGCCTTGGCGTTTGCGCGTTTGCCGGCGAGTTCGCAAAAGATCGCGCCGCCGATGATAAGCGCGGCGCCCATCAGACGGACCGGTGTTATGGCTTCGCCCAAAAGGACGGCCGAGAACACGACCGCCGAAAGCGGCTCGAGGTAGCCGACGACGGCGACGGTCTGGACGGGCAGTTTGGCGACGGCGCTAAAGTAGAGCAGGCAGCCGATGCCGGTGTTGACGACGCCGAGCATGACGACGGCGCGCCAATCAATACTGGCGGCGACGCCGGCGGACAGGAATGAGGGGGCGCCCTGCGTGAGGAGCGTAAGGACCAGCGCGGTCAAAAAGGCGGCGCTCACCTGGAGCGCGGAGTTCTCGAGGCCCTCGATGTGCGGCGCACCCTTGCTGGCGATGACCATCAATGCATAGCAGAAGGCCGAGGCGATGCCGCAAGCGATACCCGCAATGGGCATATTGCCGCCTAGACCTTGTGCCGCAATGAGAAAAGCACCGCAGGCGACGGCGATAAAGCCGGCGATTTTGCTGCCGGTCAGCTTTTCGCCAAAGATGAGCGGGGAGAGCGCCATGACGATGATGGGGCCGCAGTAGTACAGCAGCGAGGATACGCCGACGCCAATCGTCTGGTAGGCGCGGAACAGAAAAATCCAGCTGGCGCCCAGCGCGGCTCCCGAGAGGAGGAGGGCTGCGGCTTCGCGGGGGCGGGATGGCGCCTGCAGCTTATGGCGTTGGGTGACGGCGAGGATGGTGACAAGCGAGAGTGCGCCCAAAAACGTGCGCAGTAGCACGATATCGGAGCTCGGCAGCGCAATGGCAGCGGCGATGATGCCGTTGGAGCCAAACAATAGCAATGCTGCTAAGTACGTAAACAGTCCGTTGTCCATGCGCTTCCGTCCCCTCTATATTCGAGCATGTTCACTATGGGTGAACTGGCAATAGAAGAAAAGCGAATATAATGCATGGCTAACATGACAAAAATTCATGTAAAGGTGGAGGCGTGTCGTGGAAACGAATATTCAAAAGATGCAGGTGCTGCTGGAGACGGTGCGCGCCGGAAGCTTTACGCGTGCTGCCGAGCGCCTGAGCTATTCGCAGTCGGGCGTGAGCCGTATGGTGGCCGATCTTGAGGCCGATTGGGGCTTTAAGGTGCTCGACCGCAGTCGCGAGGGCGTAGTGCTTTCTGCCGACGGGCGGCAGGTCATGCCGGCTGTCGAGGCGCTCTGCGAGGAATTCACTCGCTTGCAGCGACGGGTGGATGAGATGCGCGGGCTCATGCGCGGCAAAATCTGCATCGGTACGTTTTCGAGTGTGGCGACCCACGTGCTGCCGCCGGTGATTGCGCGCTTTCGCGCCGATCATCCGGATGTCGATTACGAGCTGCTGATGGGTGATTACTCCGAGATTGAGCAATGGGTGGCGGAAGGCCGCTGCGACCTGGGCTTTATCCCGCGTGAGCCACGAGAAAACGGCATGGCATCGCGGTCTTTGGTGCGCGACGAGTTGATGGCGGTAGTGCCGGCAGATTCTTTGCTTGCCACGGCGGAGGTCGTTTCTCTTGCCGATTTAGCCAACGAGCAGTTTATTCTGCTAGAACGCGGCACCGATGACGAGATTACGCCGCTGTTCCGTCGGGCGGGGCTGACGGTGTGCTCCAAGCTGTCGACCTGGGATGATTATGCGATTATGGCTATGGTCGAGGACGGCCTGGGCGTGAGCATTCTTCCCGCGCTCATCTTGCGCCGCTGTCAGTTCGATGTTGCCGTGCGCCCACTTGAGGGACATCCTCATCGGCAGATCAACGCCATATATCGAACGGCCGACGTTTCGCTTGCCGCTGCTCGATTCCTTGAATACCTCTAAACGCGTGCATGTCATTGTCCGCTTTGGGCAGATCTCGGAGTCCGATACATTTTCTTATGAAATTGAACTTTCGAATGAAGCGCCGCGTTATACTGCTTGCTAAATTGAACCATGGTTCAATTCGTGTTCTATAAATTGAACTTTGCCAGCAAGGAGGTTCTAGTGGCCCAAGAGACGTTTAGCGATCGCCTGCGACAGGCTATGTCCGATCGCGACGTTCGCCAGTCGGACGTGATCCGCGCATCGGAGATGCTCGGCAAAAAACTCGGCAAGAGTCAGATGAGCCAATATGTGAGCGGCAAGACGATCCCGCGGCGCGATGTGGCTGAGCTGCTCGCCCGTATTTTGGAGGTCGATGTTACCTGGCTGCTTGCCGGCGACGCCGATCAAGGCGAGGCATCATCACCCCGCAACGATTCCAAACCCGAACCCCATCCCTCAGCTCAAATTGCAAGGAGCACCACCATGCGTACTTTTTCTAAATCCACCAAGCTCGATAACGTCCTGTATGACGTGCGCGGTCCCGTCGTCGACGAGGCCGCCCGTATGGAGGACGAGGGCGAGCGCATCCTCA
Organism: uncultured Collinsella sp.; assembly: GCA_902496335.1. Taxonomy (GTDB): domain Bacteria; phylum Actinomycetota; class Coriobacteriia; order Coriobacteriales; family Coriobacteriaceae; genus Collinsella. The sequence continues at coordinate 76,018 of CABVAO010000001.1, read as the reverse complement.
AGCTCAATATCGGCAACCCGGCGCCCTTCGGTTTCCGCACGCCCGATGAGGTCATCAAGGACATGCGCCAGCAGCTGCCCGACTGCGAAGGCTATTCCAACTCGCGTGGCCTGTTCTCCGCGCGCAAGGCGATCATGCAGTATTCGCAGATCAAAGGCCTGCCCAACGTTCAGATGGAGCATATCTACACGGGCAACGGCGTGTCCGAGCTCATTCAGCTTTCGATGAACGCGCTGCTCGACAATGGCGACGAGATTCTGATCCCCAGCCCCGACTATCCGCTCTGGACGGCGTGCGCTACCCTTGCTGGCGGTCATCCCGTACATTATCTGTGCGATGAGCAGGCGGATTGGTATCCCGACCTGGAGGATATGGAGTCCAAGATTACGAGCGCGACCAAAGCCCTCGTCATCATCAACCCCAACAACCCCACGGGTTCTGTCTATCCGCGCGAGGTGCTCGAGGGCATCGTCGAGATTGCGCGCAGGCATCAGCTGATGATCTTTGCCGATGAGATCTACGACCGCCTGTGCATGGACGGCTACGAGCACGTCTCGATTGCCTCGCTCGCCCCCGACCTGCCCTGCGTTACCTTTAGCGGTCTGTCCAAGTCTCACATGATTGCGGGCTATCGTATTGGCTGGATGGTGCTTTCGGGCAACCAGCGCTGCATGAGCGACTTCATCATGGGCGTCAACATGCTCTCGAACATGCGCCTGTGCTCCAACGTGCCGGCTCAGTCGATCGTTCAGACGGCACTCGGTGGTCATCAGTCCGTTAACGACTACATCCGTCCCGGCGGCCGTGTCTACGAGCAGCGCAACTTTGTGTATGAGGCGCTCAACAAGATTGACGGCATCTCGGTGGTTAAGCCGCGTGCGGCGTTCTACATCTTCCCCAAGATGGATGTGAAGAAGTTCAACATCACCGATGACGAGCAGTTCGCCCTTGACCTGCTGCACGAGAAGAAGATCCTGATCACGCGCGGCGGCGGCTTCAACTGGGCTGAGCCCGACCACTTCCGCATCGTGTACCTGCCGCGCATGGAAGTACTCAAAGAGTCCCTCGAAGACCTCGCCGACTTCTTCGACCATTACCGCCAAGCGTAGGGGATTAGGTATCTGCCGCCGCAAGAATCGAGGCGTCGCAGGATAGACATACGACAGCGAGCGAGCCGCATTCACGCCAAGGTGACGTGAAATGAGAGGGCGCTGACCTTCTGGTCGCGCCCTCGAAATTGAACGTCAGATTGGCGTGAATGCGGCTCGCGCAGCGTCAAGTGGTCCGCCGTTCGGTAGAACGGCGGAACTAAACCACGACGCCGTTGCAGTGGTCGATTTCGTGCTGGATGATTTCGGCGGTGTAGCCCGAGAAGTTTTTGATGCGGTGGACGAAGTTCTCGTCCAAATACTCAACCTTAATGCGGCGATAGCGGGTACAGGGACGCTCGCCGATTAGCGAGAGGCATCCTTCGCTTGTCTGATAGGCATTGACCTGCTCAAGAATTTGAGGGTTGTACATCAGGAGCGTCCTGTTGCCGTCCTTTACGCAGATGATGCGTTTGCGCACGCCGATCATGTTGGCGGCGAGGCCCACGCACTCGCGCTCATGCTCGTGGAGTGTATCTAGGAGATCCTGCCCGGTCGCGGCGTCATCGGGGCCCGCGTCTTCGGAAGGCAGGCGCAAAAAGAACTCGGATTTCATGATGGGCTTAATCATGGCGGGCTCCTCATGTCTTATGCTTTCGTGGACTTTTAATAATAGCGCGGAAGGAAAGCTGTGCGTCCGCGTTACAATCTTTCGACGTTGGACCATGTTGCCAGATTCGTCGTGTACGGCGTCTGGCGTAAGTCTAGGGCTCATTTTTCGCCCTGGACTGTTCCTCTGGGGCGATGCGACTGTCGTTCCAAGAGGAAGGAAATGCATGGGGAGCAAATCTCAGCAACAAGTTCAAGTAGCGCCATCGGCCACTGCGGCGATTCTCGTCGTAATGTATATTGCAGCCTTTGTTGCCGCGTTTAACGAGAACATCATTAACGTGGCGTTGCACGACATTATGGCAGCCTTTTCGGTGAGTGCCACCACGGCGCAGTGGCTCGTCTCGGGCTACATGATCGTGACGTCGATCTTTACGGCCATCATGGCCTTCCTGTCCGGCCGTTTCTCGACGCGCAAGCTGCTGTTTTTCGCATGCGGATGCATGGTCGCCGGCGAAGTTCTGTGTCTGGTCGCTCCGTCGTTTAGCGTTTTGCTGCCAAGCCGTATTTTGCAGGCCGCGGGATCGGGTATCTTGTTCCCGCTCATGATGAACGTGGTGCTGTCTTGCGCCCCGCGCGAGAAGCTCGGTTTGTATCTGAGCCTGGGCGGCGCCTGCATTACGCTGGGGCCGGCGTTTGGACCCGTGATCAGCGGTCTTATGTGCACGTTGTTTGGCTGGAGGGCGGTGTTCGTAGTGCCGCTGGTGGGCGGCATTGTGGTCGCTGCGGCGGGCGTAAAGCTTGTTCAGAATGTCGGAGAGCGTTCGAACGCCACGCTTGATATTCTGTCGGTTGTTTTGCTCGCTGCCGGTATTACGGCATTTGTGTATTCCGTAGGCGAGTTCTCAACCAATCTGATTGCCGGCATCGTGACGCTCTTCGCTGCCATTGTGCTGCTCGGCCTGTTTGCGGCCCGTCAGCTCAAGCTCGAGCATCCGGTGCTTAACGTGCGTCCCATGGCGAGCGTTCGTTTTTGGCCCGCGTGCCTGCTTGTGGTGGTGTCGATGATGACGACGTTCTCGATGAGCGTTTTGTTGCCGCTCTATTTTGAGGGCGCATACGGCATGACCGCACTTATTGCGGGCTTGCTCATTTTGCCGGCGATTGCCTGCAACGCCGTGACCTCGATTGTGGGCGGACGCGTGATGGACGCCCGTGGCGCATGGCCGCTGCTGCCGGTCGGCTTTGCCCTGATTGCCGTGGGGCAGACTGCCATCTCGATGACGGCGGCAAGTATGAACATCGGCGTCGTCGTGGCGCTGACCGTTGTGGTGTATGCCGGAGTCGGTTTGGTGCTGAGCCCCTCGCAAACGGCCGGCTTGGAGACGCTGCCTGCCGCTGAGCATCCCCACGGAACGGCATTGCTTAACACGTGGAACATGATTGCCGCATCGTTTGGCCCATCGCTGTTTATCGGTCTGCTCTCGAGTTCTGCGGCGACTGCCGGCGCGGCTGGCGCTGCGACCGACGTTGCCCAGGCGATTGGATTTGCAACTGCCGTGCGTGTGGCGGCTGTGATTGCCGTGGTCGGGTTCGCGACGTCGCTGGTGTACGCTCGTCGCGAGTCGCACATGTCGCATTAATGTGTGCACATAGATTCTGCAGCTAGATTGGATGGCAACACCATAAGCTAATGGATGTTTTGCCGAGAGGCATGAATGTTTAAAGCGCAAAGAGTGCGCGACGGGCCCCGCGAATGGGGCGATGATGCCCGAGAGGGCTAAGAAGGAGTCTCATGTCCGAGAACGAAGAGATCATGAACGAGACCGAGAACGAGACCATGGCTGCCGAGGTTGAGGCAGTCGAGACCGTGGAGACCGAAGCTGCCGAGGTTGAGGCTGCTGACGAGGTTTCCGCCGAGGAGGAGGCCGAGGTTGTCGAGGCCGCCGTTGATTACGATGACGAAGAGCTGATGGACAAGATGCAGAAGGCCGCCCGCCTGCTGCGTAGCCGTCGCTTTGCTATTTCCAAGGAGGAGGAGGCCAAGGCCGAGCGCATGGCGAACATCGAGCGCGCCATCAAGCTTCTTGACCTCAAGCCCAAGATGGAGCAGAAGGAAATGTCCGACCTGCTGGGCATGCGCCTCCGTGAGCTCGATGGCCTGATGGCCGAGGCCGAGGCTGCCGATCTGGTCGGCCGCATCGACGACGCCGAGGGCGATATGCGCAAGATTGTTGTCTTCGCCGCCGAGGATGCCGCTGAGGGCCTGGTCGAGCTTGCCAACAAGAAGGAGAAGCTCCTGCCCGAGCTTTCTTATGAGGAGGCCACCGAGCTGATGGCCGCTCTCGATAAGGTTATCGCTCCGCTCGTCGCCATGGGCCTGGACGAGGACCGTGGTCCTCGCGGTGGCCGTGACGACCGTGGCGGCCGTGGCGGCGACCGTGGCGGTCGCGGCGGCTTTGGCGATCGCGGTGGCCGTGGCGGTGACCGTGGCGGTCGCGGTGGCGACCGTGGCGGCCGTGGCGGCTTTGGTGACCGTGGCGGCGACCGTGGCGGTCGCGGCGGCTTTGGTGGCAACCGTGGTGGCTATGGCGACCGCGGCGGCAACCGTGGCGGCTTCGGCGGCAACCGTGGTAACGACCGCGGCGGTCGCGGTGGCGACCGTGGCGGCCGCAACGGTGGCGGCTTCCGCGGTAACCGTTTTTAGTTACGGCGTTTTACCAAACCGCGTAACCGCTTGACGCTGCGCGGGCCGCATTTGGACAATCTGACGTTCAACTTCAAGGGCGCGACCAGAAGGTCAGCGCCCTTTCGTTTCACGTCACCTTGTCTCAAATGCGACCCGCTCGCTGCCCGTCCTCTACCTGCGGCGCTGTCTTGCTCCGGATGCGGCAGTTAGGGACGTTCCTTTTCTGCCGGCAGTTTGGGACACTCCTTGTAGTCATTGGGGACGTTCTTGAATGACTAGTCAAACAAGAACGTCCCCAACGACTACATAGCATGAGAGTGGATAATCTCCCAGTTTGGGCTCGCATTCAGGCTCAAAGTGGGAGATTATCCACTCTCGTTTCTGTTCTGCCTACATTTGTAGGAACAGTTCGTGGAGGCGGGTGTCTTCGTCGAGTTCGGGGTGGAAGGTTACGCCGAGCTGGTTGCCCTGGCGCGCGGCGACGATACGGCCGTCGACTTTCGCTAAGGCCTTTGCGTCGCCGTGGACCTCGACGATGCGGGGCGCGCGGATAAACGTCAGCGGCACTTCACCGTCGATGCCAGCTACCTGCCCCTTGGTTCGAAAACTGCCGAGCTGCCTGCCGTAGGCATTGCGCTCAACGAGCACATCCATGGTTGCCAGGCGCGGCGTGCCCTTATCGTCATGGGCGGCAAGGTCGTGAGCCAGCAGAATCAGGCCGGCGCAGGTGCCCAGGACGGGCATGCCTTCAACAATGCGGGTGCGAAGCTCCTCGAGCATGCCCAACTCATCTAGCAGCTTCCCTTGAACGGTAGACTCGCCGCCGGGAAGTACCAGACGGTCAAAGTCCTGCTTTAAATCAGCCGCCTGCCTCAGCTCAATACAGCGCGCGCCCAGCTCGGATAGTCTTGCCTCGTGCTCGGTAAATGCGCCTTGGACCGCCAGCACGGCGACCGTTTGGTCTGCATAATCGCTCATGTGCGATCCTTTCTGCTGGACTAGCGCCCGCGCTCTTCCATGATAATCTCGATCTCGTCGGCGTTGATGCCCACCATGGCCTCGCCCAGGTCCTCTGAAAGCTCGGCAATGAGCTTGGCATCGGTGAAGTTTGCCACGGCCTTGACGATGGCGGCTGCGCGCTTGGCGGGGTCGCCGCTCTTAAAGATGCCCGAGCCGACAAACACGCCTTCGGCGCCCAGCTGCATCATCAGCGCGGCGTCGGCGGGGGTCGCTACGCCGCCGGCGGCAAAGTTCACGACGGGAAGCTTACCCGTGGCATGGACCTCGCGCACCAGCTCGACCGGAACCTGCAGTTGCTTGGCTGCCTCAAAGAGCTCGTCGTTGCGCAGGGCAACAACGTCACGGATCTGCTTTTGGATCTTGCGCATGTGACGCACGGCCTGAACGACGTCGCCCGTACCCGGCTCACCCTTGGTGCGAATCATCGTGGCGCCTTCGGCAACACGGCGCAGCGCCTCGCCCAGATCACGGGCGCCGCAGACAAACGGCACGTCAAACTGGGTCTTGTCGATGTGATAGACGTCATCGGCAGGGGAGAGAACCTCGGACTCATCGATGTAGTCGATCTCGATGGCCTGCAGGACCTGCGCCTCGACGATGTGACCGATGCGGCACTTGGCCATGACGGGGATGGAGACGGCCTCCTGGATGCCCTTGATCATCTTGGGGTCGCTCATGCGCGAGACGCCGCCTGCGGCACGGATGTCGGCCGGGATGCGCTCGAGGGCCATGACGGCGCAGGCGCCTGCCTCCTCGGCGATGCGTGCCTGCTCGGGCGTGGTAACGTCCATGATGACGCCGCCCTTGAGCATCTGCGCGAGCTCGCGATTGAGTTTGACGCGGTCGGCCTTGCTGTTCTGTTCTGCCATGGTTGCTCCCTTGGTTGGCATGTGCATTGCTTGACGGAACATCCTATCGGGGAGCTGGGTATGACAAAATACTCAGTTTTCGAGATAATTACAAGGTCAGACTAATACCAGATTGAATGACTTAATAAGGTCAGGTGATAGGCTCATGCTTGACTACAATTTGGAAAAACGCGGCGAAGCATCGCTCTATGAGTATGTTTACCAGCAAATTCGAGATGATATCGTAGCTGGACGCATTGTGGCGGGGGAGCATTTGCCGTCTAAGCGCGCCTTTGCCAGTCATCTGGGAATCAGTGTCATTACCATCGAGAATGCATATAGCCAGTTACTCGCTGAGGGCTATATTTGCTCAATACCACGTCGTGGCTACTACGCTTGCGAGCTTCCGGATGCACCGGTTTTGGCTTCGGCTGCGGAGGGCATCGACCGAGATGCCGTCTCTGTGGGCCCCAGCGTGCATGATGTCAACGGACAGGTCGAGCGATTCGATGCGCTTTCTCCTTCTGCTTTGGAGGCGGCGCGGCTTTGGCAAAGCGCGCTACGGGCGACGCTGGCATCCGAAGACGAGCGCGAAATCTTTTCGCCCGCACCGGCGCAGGGCACTGCTCGGCTGCGACGCGCAATTGCTCACCATCTGCACGGGACAAGGGGTATGAATGTCGACCCCAACAACATCGTTATCGGTGCGGGCGCCCAGCTGCTCGATACCATGTTGGTTCAGTTGCTTGGCGCGGACAAGGTGTATGCGGTTGAGGATCCGGGCTATTTGCGTCTGACGCGTATCTATCAGGCTATGGGCTGCAAAGTTCGACATATCCCGTTGGATGATGAGGGCGTGGACCTGACCGCTCTGCAGAAAACTGGGACCGATGTCCTTCACCTTATGCCGTCCCATCAGTATCCCACCGGTCTTGTGACGAGCATTGCGCGTCGCTATGCGCTGCTGAGCTGGGCCGCCGAGCGACCAGGTCGGTACCTCATCGAAGATGACTTTGATTGTGAGTTTCGCCTTGCCGGCAAGCCAATTCCCGCGCTCGCGTCGATCGATGCCTCCCAGTCGGTTATCTACACCAACACGTTTTCGAAGAGCCTGTCATCGGCGTTGCGTCTAGCGTACATGGTGCTGCCCGACGAGCTGATGGAACGGTTTAGGCGCGACCTTGGTTTTTACGCCTCGTCGGTAAGTTCTGTCGATCAGGTCGCCTTGGCGCGTTTGCTGGAATCGGGTGATTACGAGCGACATGTGAACCGCGTGCGCGTTCGTGCTCGCGAGGCGCGTGATGGCCTAGCGGCGCTTGTACGGAAAGCGTTTCCGGCAGGGAAGGTCTCGATTGAGCATGCAGACGCGGGCCTTTACTGTGCCGTTGCCCTGGCCGAGGACAAGGCGGGGGAGAGTTTCGCGAAGGCTCTCGCTGACGCTCGTATTTCCTATGTCAATATCGCCGATTGCCTGTGGACGGGTGATCGGGCATCGACTAAGAACGCTCCATCTCGCGTCCTCATTCAATACGACGACCTGAGCCCTCAGTCGCTCATCGTTCTTCAAGAACGGCTGCAATAAGCCCACGAAAAAGGCCCGAACCATGCGGTCCGGGCCTCATCGAGCTAGAGGTTATGTCTCAAGCGATTGGCTTAGCCAAAGTAGCGCTTGAGCAGGCCGGCGAAAGCCTTGCCGTGGCGGGCCTCATCGCGAGCCATCTCGTGCACGGTGTCGTGGATGGCATCGAGGCCAGCGGCCTTGGCGCGCTTAGCAAGATCGGTCTTGCCGGCGGTGGCGCCGTTCTCGGCCTCAACGCGCATCTCGAGGTTCTTCTTGGTGGAGTCGGTCACGACCTCGCCCAGGAGCTCGGCGAACTTGGCGGCATGCTCGGCCTCCTCGTGGGCAGCCTTCTCCCAGTACAGGCCGATCTCGGGATAGCCCTCGCGATGGGCGACGCGAGCCATGGCCAGGTACATACCGACCTCAGAGCACTCGCCCTCAAAGTTGGCGCGCAGGTCGGCAACGATGTCCTCGGAGACGCCCTCCATCTTGGCGACGCCCACGACGTGCTCGGCAGCCCACTCGAGCTGACCCTCCTCCTGCTTCAGGAAGCGAGAACCGGGAACGCCGCACTGGGGGCACTTGAAGTCCTCGGGCAGCTGGTCGCCGTCGAACTCTTCCACATAACCGCAAACGGGGCAAACAAACTTCATGATTCGATCCTTTCGATCGATGGCGATGGGGCGCTTGTCCGGTCCCGTAAGGGCCCTCTCCGGACGTGCGTCTTGACGGGTTCTATTATCCATAAATGCAACCAAATGTGAAGCCTATTAGGAATGATTTTTAATAAAACAATTTTGAGATATGAAGATGTTGATTGATTAACGACTGACATGTCGTCTGTGACCTCCGATGAGTAAAATCGGTCGAGCAAATGTTGACCAATCAACAAATGAGGGAGCCTCCTTTATGCATCTAGCCCGCCGCGCCTGGTGCCGAACGTATCAAACGGTTTTTCGCATCGCATTGCCGGTGCTGCCCTATACCGAGCCGCGCATTTTGGAGCATGCCGAGGATGTGCCCGCGGTGCTTCAAAAGCGCTCGATCCAGAAGGTCCTTATCGTGACGGACCCTGGTATTGCACGTTTGGGGCTCACGGCATCACTCGAGCGTGCGCTTACGGCTCAGGGGGTTGGCGTTGCGGTCTATGCCGAAACGCGTGCGAACCCCACGGTCTCGAATGTGGAGGAGGCGGCGTCCCTGTATCGAGAGAGCGCCTGCCAGGCTGTTATCGGCTTTGGCGGTGGCTCGGCCATGGACTGCGCCAAGGGCGTAGGGGCGCGCATTGCGCAGCCAAACAAGCCCATCAACAAGATGCGCGGCCTGCTGCGGATTCATCGTCGCCTGCCGCTGCTCATCGCCGTTCCCACTACGGCAGGTACGGGAAGCGAAGTCACGCTCGCGGCGGTTATCACCGATGACGAGACGCACTACAAGTACCCCATTAACGACTTTGTGCTTATCCCGCGCTTTGCGGTGCACGACCCCGAGTTTACGCGCGGTCTGCCCGCCTCCATTACGGGGCAGACGGGTATGGACGCCCTGACGCATGCCGTCGAGGCCTTTATCGGGCGAAGCACCACGCCCTATACACGCAAGATGGCACGACAGGCGGTGCAGCTCATCCACGACAATTTGCTCGAGGCCTATGAGCATGGCGACAACATGCGTGCGCGTCGCAATATGCTTTCGGCGGCGTATAAGGCTGGTGTTGCCTTTACGCGCTCCTATGTTGGATATGTGCATGCCATCGCGCACAGTCTGGGCGGCCGATACGGAATTCCGCACGGTTTGGCCAACGCGATCATCCTGCCGCATATGCTTCGCGCTTATGGCGAAGCTGCTACTCCTAAGCTCGCCGATCTCGCCCGCATGGCCGGCATCGCGCCGGTTAACGCGCAGGACAGCCTGGCGGCCGAGGCCTTTATCGATTGGATCGATTGTATGAACGAGACCCTGGGAATCCCCAGATATGTCTCGGGCATTCGCCGCTCCGACATTCCGCAGATGGCGGCACATGCCGATGCCGAGGCCAATCCGCTGTACCCCGTTCCGCTTTTGATGGACCGCCTGGAGCTCGAGCATATGTACGAGGTCGTCGCGGGTGGTATGTTTGAGGACGAGAACTAGGAGGGTCCATGAACACCGAGGAAATTGCGCGCATCGTCGGCGATCAGCGCGCCTACTTTAAGACGCACGCTACGTTTGATGTCGATACTCGACGTCGCGCGCTCGTGAGTTTACGCGATACGGTACGGGCGCACGAGGCCGATATCGCCCATGCGCTCAAGACCGATTTGGGGAAGTCGCATGACGAGGCCTATATGTGCGAGATTGGTACGTCGCTTTCCGAGATTCGTCATCAGATCGCTCACGTGGCGCGGTGGAGTCGTCCGCGCCTGCGTCCGTGCGATCTCGCTAACGCCGTGAGCGTGTGCAAAACGCAAGCCGTGCCCTATGGCGTCACACTCATCATGGCACCGTGGAACTACCCGTTTTTGTTGACGCTCGAGCCGCTCGCCGGCGCCCTTGCCGCGGGCAATACCGTGGTCATCAAGCCGAGTGCCTATGCTTCGGCATCGAGCACGGTGCTCAAGCAAATCTGCGAAGAGGCGTTTGACCCCCGTTTGGTGACGGTTGTCGAGGGCGGGCGCGCCGAAAACGAAGCGCTGCTCGATGAGTGCTGGGACAAGATCTTCTTTACCGGTAGCGTTCCGGTCGGCAAACTCGTCATGGAGCGCGCAAGTAAAAACCTTACGCCCGTGACGCTTGAGCTGGGCGGAAAGAGCCCCTGCATCGTGGATGCGACGGCAAACTTGAAGGTTGCGGCGCGGCGTGTCGCCTTTGGTAAATGGCTCAACGTGGGGCAGACCTGCGTGGCGCCCGACTACCTGCTGGTCGATGCGCGCGTGCACGACGAGCTGCTGGACCTCATCAGGGAAGAGGCCCGCCGTATGTTTGGCGAGCATCCGCTCGATAACGAGGATTATGGGCATATCGTCAACGCCAAGCATTTTGCGCGCGTGCGTGGACTGATCGATCCCGATAAGGTTGTGTTTGGAGGCACGGCGCGCGAGTCATCGCTCAAGATTGAGCCGACGATTTTGGACGGCGTGACCCCCGATGACGCCGTGATGCAGGAGGAGATTTTCGGCCCCATCTTGCCGGTGCTGACGTTTGAGAGCCTAGACGAGGCCGAGACGTTTATTACGGATCGTCCGACGCCGCTGGCTCTGTATATCTTTAGCCAGGATCGCGCAGTTCAGCAGCGCTTTGTGCGCTACGTGCCCTTTGGCGGCGGCTGCGTCAACGACACGATCATGCATCTGGCTACGAGCCATATGGGCTTTGGCGGCATGGGCGCGAGCGGCATGGGGCAGTACCATGGCCGCGAGAGCTTCGATACGTTTAGCCATAAGAAGAGCATCGTGAACAAGGCAACGTGGCTGGACGTGCCATTCCGCTACGCTCCTTACGCAAGCTGGAAGCACAAGTTCGTGCGCATGTTTGTGCATTAGAATCAGATGACATGGGGCAAACAAAGTGGCCGCCCCGCGTAAGCGAAGACGGCCACTTCTCACGATGAAAACGTGTATCAGAGTTGGCAAGACCCGCTGCCACGGGTGCCATCCGTACCCCTATCTTATCTGCAAGCGCTCTGTCTCGCAAGCGTTGCGGCAACTGGGTGAAAGGCGCGAGCGGGTGAATTCGTGTCCGCACGGGCCCGTAAACTTCTCAGTGAGGTTAAGCGTTGGTTTATCCGGCCGTTAGAGGAGTTGCCATGTACGAGCCTTCACGTGTTCTTCTGTCATTTCATATCGCAGGATTTCAATATGCCGACGGCGCTTTGGTCCTAGGCGATCTTAAAGTGGGCGATAAACTGACGCTGTGCGCCGAGCGCGATAATCCCCATGATCCCGAGGCGGTTGCGATTTACTGTGGCAACACCAAGCTTGGCTATGTTCCGGGAAACGAGGTCGGCCCGCTGTCCTTGATGATGTATTACGGCCATGAGGACGTATTTGAGGCCCGCGTGCAACAGGTTGCTCCCGAGCGCAGCCCGTGGCATCAGGTGCGTGTTGGACTCTACGTGGTGGATGCACGCTAATCGGTAAGGGAGACTGCCATGTTTGATGACGACGACCAGTTCGATCTGACAGACGATCCGTTTGAGTGGGATATACTACTCGATGACGATGAGTTGGAGCGGGATCGTAAGAAGCGGCAGGATAAGAATACCCAGGGTGACGCTTCGAAAAAGCAAGACAAGCGCCGCCGCGGACTGTTCGGCGGGTTCTTTGGATAACCGCCGCATCGCTGCGTCTGTATACTTAGCACGAGTTGAACACGTTGCGAAATGAGGACAGAGACGATGATGTGGTTTACCGCCGATCTGCACCTGGGCGATACGAATATCTTGCACGACATGGACCGGCCGTTTGGCTCGGTCGAGGAGATGAATCGCAAGGTCATCGATGCCATCAATGAGTGCGTGGCTGTGGATGACCGTCTCTACATTCTGGGTGACTTTACCTATCGTTTGCCCCTGGCGGAGGCGGTGCGCCTGCGCGAGCGTATTGCCTGCCAAAACGTGACGCTCATCCGTGGTAACCATGACGGCGATTGGGAAGATCCCGACGTGCCGCAAATTTGGGAAGACGTGCGTGATTATCTGGAGATTGCCCCCGGCTATGCCAAGGGCCATCGTCTGGTTATGAGCCACTACCCCATGCTTAGCTGGAATGGCAAGGCGCGTGGCGCCATCATGCTGCACGGGCATATCCACAGCAGGGGAGACCGCACCAACGCGCGCAACCGCGATCGCGAGCGCCCCATTTACCGCTACGATGTGGGCCTCGACGCCAATGACTACAAGCCCGTAAGCCGCGATCAAATCCTTGGCTTTTTTGGACTGTAATTAGAAGTGCAGGTAGAATGAACGCGCCGTGTGGATGGTCTACACGGCGTGTGTTTGCAGGAACGGTGATTCCATGAGGGCTATCCAGCGCATTAACCACAACGCTGCCGTCTGCGAAGATGGTGCGGGGCGCCAGCTTATCGCGTTGGGTCGTGGTATCGGTTTTGGCGACATGCCGCACGAGGTCGATCTTGACGTTATTACGCGTACCTTTTACGGCATCGATCCAAAGTATCTGGCGTTCATCGACGAGGTCGACCCCGAGGTGCTTGAGTTTTCTGCTCAGCTGGCAGATATTGCGACCGGACAGCTTTCGTACGAATTGAGTCCTAATCTGCCCATTACGCTGGCAGACCATATCCAGTTTGCTATTAAGCGCGCCCGCGAACATATGGTGGTGTCGTTGCCGCTCAAGCGCGATCTGGAGCAGCTGCATCCCATTGAATACCGCTTGGGCGAGCTGGCTGTTCGTGGCATTAAGAAAACTTTTGCCGTTCGCATGCCCCAGAGTGAGGCCGCGGGTATCGCCATGTCGATTATCAATGCGGCGATTAAGCCGAGCGAGCGGCGCGTGCTTGCAGAACAGCACGAGGAACATCTTCTCGATATGACGGTTGCGATTATTCAGGAAGAGTTGGGCGTGACGGTCGATCGCTCGTCGTTTGCTTTTACTCGCTTTGCCACCCATGTGCGCTATCTGCTCGATCGCGTGGCAAAGAAAGAGCCGATTGACACCGAGAACTCAGGTCTTTACGACGTGCTCGTGGAGCAATATCCTGCGGCATCGCGCTGCGCTTATCGTATTGACGCTCTGATTCAAGAGGCCTTTGGCGAGCCATTGGCCCAAGAAGAGCTCGTCTATCTGATCATGCACGTGAATCGCGTGGCTCCTGCAAGCTTGAATAAATAGGTTCTCTGGCGTTTTATTTCCGTCATAGTGACCGTTCGCGGGTCGTTTCCTACCGTTTGTCGGCAATCTGAGCCACAGTAAACGTATCTGCCGCATATACTCGCCGTGTGTTGGGTGTTACTCACGGCGCAGCTCCGAGAGGCACTACCGATTCTGTCGAGGCCCCCATTGGGTCTCTGTCGGTTGTGCGCGGGGCTTTTTTCATGTCGATCCACCCGGGAATCACATGTAATCAAATCTCTTGCCAACGGGCATCGCGTGCTGCGCAGGCGCGAGCAGAATCGTGCGTCTTGGCGCTGTGAAACCCCACAGACCTTTAGTTGGAAGAGAAGGGATTCGACATGGCTGTCGATAACAAGAAGATTGCCGAGGATGTGCTTGCTGCCGTCGGCGGCGCCTCCAATGTGACGAACGCGACGCACTGCATGACCCGCCTGCGTCTGAACCTTAAGGATCAGTCCATCCCCAATGACGATGAAGTTGAGAAGATCAAGGGCGTACTGGGTGCACAGTGGTCTGGCGGCCAGTATCAGGTCATCATTGGCCAGAACGTGCCGAAGGTCTACGACGCCGCCATTGCGCTGGGAGTTAAGGGCGAAGGCTCCATTGACGAAAACCTCGATGGCGGCACCAAGGAGCCGTTGACGCTCAAGACTGCGGGCAACAAGATCCTCAACTATCTCTCCAAGACCATGGTTATGACGATCCCCATTATCATGGGTGCTGCCATGTTCCGTACTATCGCCGTGGTTTGCGGTGACGGCATGCTCGGCATTTGGTCTGCCGATTCCGACATCTACAACTTCTTCTACAACTGGATTTACAACGCCGGTTATTACTTCCTTCCCGTTTATTTGGGTTGGGCTGCTGCGAAGCAGCTTGGCTGCAGCCAGCCGCTCGGCATGATGCTCGGCGGTGTGCTCATTGCTCCTGAGTTCATGACGATGGTCAACGCTGCAGCGGATTCGGGCGTAACGACCACCATGGTCTACGGCGTGCTGCCGGCCCAGCTGAACAACTATTCCTCCACCGTACTCCCCATGGTTCTGTCCATGCCGGTGCTTATGGTCGTCGAGAAGTTCATGAAGAAGGTCGTTCCCGACATGCTCTCTACGGCGTTTGTACCCGTGGGCACTATGGCCGTTATGATCTCCGTTTCGTTGTGCGTGCTGGCTCCGATCGGCTCCATCCTGGGCAGCATGGTCGGCAACTTTATGTTCGGTCTCGGTAACGCCGGCGGCATCGTCACCATCCTCTCCCTCGTCGTCATTGCCGCACTTTGGGAGTTCCTGGTTATGACCGGTATGCACCAGGTCCTGCTTGCCCTTGGTATTGTGCAGCTGCTCACCCTGGGCTCCGACTCCTGCGTTATGGTCGCGGCCGGTATCTCTCAGTTCGCTACGTGGGGCATGGCCTTCGGTGCCTTCCTGCGCCTTAAAGAGACCGACGAGAAGGGCGCCATGCTCGGCTTCTCGCTCTCCGGTATCGTGGGCGGCGTGACGGAGCCCGCACTGTATGGCTGTGGCTTTAAGTACACTCGCTGCCTGGGCGCCATGGTTGCCGGCGGTGCTATCGGCGGTTTGATCGCAGCCCTCACCAATGTGACAACGTATGTTCTGGGCGCGACCAATATTCTGGGCGTCACCGGCTTTGTTGCCGGCGGAACGGCTAATCTCGTCTGGGGTTGCGTTGCATCGGGCGCTGCATTTGTTGCCGCCGCTGCCATCGCCTACCTCTTTGGCTTTAGCAAGGATCAGCTCGAGGAAGATGTTGCTGCCGCTAAGGCTTAAGACATCTGTTTAGGTAGGATAATTACCTGGGGCACTTGGCTACACTCCAAGTGCCCCTTTCCATAGATTGGAGTCGTTGTGAAGCAATTGCTTATTCGTGCCGATGATCTTGGTTATTCGTACGCCGTTGACTTGGGGATCGCCCGCAGCGTCAACGAGGGCTTGGTGCGCTCGGCGGGCCTTATGCCAAATATGCCCGAGGCCGAGCGTGGGTGGTCGCTCGTGGCGGATGCCGATATTGCAGTGGGCCAGCATACCAACGTGTGCCTGGGCAAGCCGTGTGCCGACCCGGCGCTCATCCCGAGCATGCTCAACGAGAACGGCGAGTTCCATAGCAGCCGTACCTTCCGCGAGCATTTTAAGCGCGGCGAGGAGCTGATAGACTTCGACGAGGCCTGCATCGAGATTCGTGCGCAGCACGACCGCCTTGTCGAGATTGTGGGCCGCGAGCCCGATTACTTTGAGGCCCATGCCGTCATGAGCAAAAATCTTAACCGAGCGATCTCGACGGTTGCTCAGGAGCTGGGCCTTAAGGAGCAAAAGGCAAGCTTCGACCCGACGGCGGTGGTGCGTTGCGGAGATACCGACCTGCGCATGGTGATGCGCTCGATGGAACCGGGCTACGAGCCCAAAGAGGCAATCATGCAGACAGTTCGCGAGATGTCCGACGGCGAGACGGTCGTCTTTGTGTGTCACCCGGGCTATCTCGATCGTTTTATCCTTGAGAACAGCTCGCTTACGGTCGATCGTGCCAAGGAAGTCGATGCGTTGACCGATCCTGAGCTGCGCGCTTGGCTCGAGTCTCAACCCGATCTTCGCCTGATCGACTACCGCGACCTGTAAAGACCCAAACCACTACAAGGGAACAGGCACTTTTGTGGTGGTTCTGGCGCCGTTGCCATTATGGCGGCGGCGCTTTTTTGTCCCTGCGGCGCGGTAGAGTATAGTCGGTTGAAATTTGCGTCCATCGAGGAGCTGCCATGAATGAGATCAGGTGCCCGCATTGCGGCGAAGTCTTTAAGGTCGATGCGTCCGGCTATGCGGATATCGTCAAGCAAGTACGCGATGCCGAGTTTTCGCGCGATCTGGATGAGCGTGTGAAGGCAGTCCAGCGCGAGGGCGAGCAGGCGCTGGAGCTTGAACGCTCACTTTCGTCGGCTGCTTTGCAAAAGGCAGAGTCTCAGCGCAACGCTCAGCTTGTCGAGCAGAAGAATGTTGCGGCTCGGGAGTTGGCACAAGAGGTCGCCAAGCGCGATGCCGAGCTTGTCGAGCTGCGCGCCAAGCTCGAGGGCGCTGCCGCAGAGCGCGAGAGCGCAAGCCAGCGTGCGGCGGTTGAGGCCCGTGCCGATGCTCAGAAGGAGAATGCTGAGCTTCAGCGCGAGATCGACAATTTGCGTGCGCAGCTGGGGCGCAAAGATGACGAAGCCAAGCTTGCCGAGTCGGCGGCGCGCAACGCTGCTCAAAACGATTTAGCTGCACGTGATGCCCAGATTGCCGAGCTGCAGGCCAGGCTTGCCGCAGCGGACAAGGCTCAGGAGATGGCGCTTGCCGCTGCCGCGGCAGAGTCGCAGCGTGATCTCGATGCCGCTCGCAGCGAGGCCGAACGTGCACTTGCTGACTACCGCGCGACGGTACAGGAGAAGTTTTCCGCCGCAAAGGCACAATCTGAGCAAGAGGCTGAGGGTCTGCGTGCCCAGCTGCGCGAGCAGGAGCTGATGGCAAAAATGAACCTGTCGGAGGCAGTCGCCGCGGCGGAGCGAGAGCGCGACGAGGCACGTGCGAAACTGACGAGTGAGCTGGCAGTGCGCGATTCGCGCGAGGAACAGGCAAAGGCGGCACATGAGCTCGAGCTTGCTCAAGCCAAGCGCGCGAGCGATGAGCTGATCCGCTACAAGGATGAAGAGATTGAGCGCCTTAAGGACATGAAGGTCCGCCTGTCCACCAAGATGGTGGGCGAGTCGCTCGAGCAGCACTGCGAGACCGAGTTTAACCGTCTGCGCATGACGGCGTTTCCTAACGCGTACTTCGAGAAAGACAATGATGCGTCCGAGGGTACCAAGGGCGACTTTATCTTCCGCGAGTGCGACGCGAGCGGCAACGAGATCATCTCGATCATGTTCGAGATGAAAAACGAGAACGACGAGACCGCGACCAAGCACAAGAACGAGGACTTCTTTAAGAAGCTCGACCACGATCGCCGCCAGAAGGGCTGTGAGTATGCAGTGCTCTGCACCCTGCTGGAGCCCGAGAGCGAGCTCTATAACGCGGGTATTGTCGACGTGAGTTACCGCTATGAGAAGATGTACGTGATCCGCCCGCAATTCTTCATTCCCATGATCACGCTGCTGCGCAACGCCGCCATGGGTTCGCTGCGCTATAAGCAGGAGCTGGCGGAGTACAAACAGCAGAATATCGACGTTACGAACTTCGAAGCCAAGATGGAGAAGTTCAAGGACGGCTTCTCGCGCAACTACAACCTGGCGAGTAAGCAGTTCGAGTCGGCGATTAAGGAGATCGATGCCGCCATTAAGCAGCTCGAGAAGACCAAGGACGACCTGCGTCGCAGTACCGAGAATCTGCGTCTGGCCCACAACAAAGCCGATGAACTCACCATTCGAAAGCTCACGTGGGGCAACAAGACCATGAAGGCTGCCTTTGACGAGGCACGTGAGGCTGCGCCGGAGACAGGTGATGAACCAGCCGAGGCGGATTCGTATGAGGTCGAGGATGCCGAGTAAGACATAGCGTATAGTGCAAAAGCGGGGCCGCTGGCGATATTGCCAACGGCCCCGCTTCGTTTCGTTCCAGTATGTTCGGCTAGTCCTCGAGCAGATCCTCGATAAAGCCGACGCGGTAGTTTTTGAAGATGACCTCGCCGCCATCCTGCGTGGCATCCAGGTCGACATCGCCCATGATGCCAAAGTCGTGGTCGCCATCCTCGTCGACAAAAATCTGGTGCACGTGCCACACGTGATCGGTCTTCTCGTCGCTCTCATCGATGGAAAACATCGCGGCGCTGCGGGCATCTCCGTCGGTGAGGATTTCCTCGTGCTGCTCGTGGTAAGCGTCAAGTGCTTTTTGCCAGCGGATCTCGCTCATGCCCCAGTCGTCGTCGAGCTCGCCCAGGTCGCGAACGTGCTCGCGAGCGGCAAGGGTCACGCGGCGGAAGAGCGCATTGCGCACCAACAGCGTGCAGCCGCGGCGGTCCGCCACGACCTCGTCGATGCCCTGCGGCGGCGCGGCGTCGAGGGCTGCCGGGTTGCCGGCGTTTTCCCACTCGTCCACCAGGCTCGAGTCCACCGAGCGCACCACAAATCCCAGCCACGAGATAATGTCGCGCAGGCGCTCGTCGCGCTTCTCAATGGGTACGGTGCGGTCGAGCGAACGGTAAGCCTCTGCCAGGTAACGCAGTAAAATGCCCTCGGAGCGGGCGATGCCGAGCTTTTGAATGTAGCCCTTAAAATCGCTCGCGCTCTCCAGCATATCGCGCAGGACGCTCTTGGGAGAGAGCTGGTAGTCGTTTGCCCACGGTACTTCCTGGCAGTACTTGTCAAAAGCGGCATCGAGCAAATCCTCGAGCGGCTT
Organism: uncultured Collinsella sp.; assembly: GCA_902496335.1. Classification (GTDB taxonomy): domain Bacteria; phylum Actinomycetota; class Coriobacteriia; order Coriobacteriales; family Coriobacteriaceae; genus Collinsella. The sequence goes on along the minus strand of CABVAO010000001.1, from coordinate 57,000 downwards.
TTCGTACGTGACGTCCTGAATGCGCTCCAAGCGCTCCTCATACTCGATGCCGTCGGCCTTCATCTCGGCCATAGCGCGATCGCGTGCGGCTCGCTCCTGTGCGCGCAGCACCTGTTTGGGATCCTCGAGCGTTGCCTCGACCATTGAGATCAGGTCCATGGTATAGGTCTCGCTCTCGGGATCGAGCAGCTCCAGCGCAGCAAGCAAGAACGGTGAGAGCGGCTGATCGAGTGCGAAGTCCTCGGGCAGATCGACCGTCAGCGCATAGTCGATGTCTGGTGCGGCATCAGTCGGGGCGTCGGGCGCGGGCGGCACCTCGGTGCGAACGACGACGCCGGAATCGATGAGCGTGGCGAAGATCTCGTCGGCGCGAACCTCGAGCTTAGCCTTTTCCTCGGGAGTCTGCAGGCTCGTCTCGATGAGGTCGTGTACGCGGGCTCGGGCATCGCCGCCCTGCTCGACCACGCTGATCACCATGGAGTGCGTGATGCGCAGGCGCGGCTTGAGCGTCTCGGGTTGCGTCTCGATCAGACGCTCGAAGGTCTGCTTGTTCCAGGTGACAAAGCCCTCGGGGGCCTTTTTCTTTTTAATCTTACGGAGTTTTTTGGGGTCGTCGCCCGCCTTGGCCATAAGCTTGGCATTCTCGATCTCGTGCTCGGGTGCCTCGGCAATCACCATGCCCTCGGTATCGAAGCCCGAGCGGCCGGCGCGACCGGCAATCTGATGGAACTCGCGGGCGCGCAGGCGACGCATCTTGTAGCCGTCGAACTTGGTGAGCGCGGTGAGCACCACGGTGTGGATGGGTACGTTGATGCCGACGCCGAGTGTATCGGTACCGCAGATGACGGGCAGCAGACCCTGCTGCGCCAAGCGCTCGACCAGCAGGCGATAGCGCGGCAACATGCCAGCATGGTGCACGCCGACGCCGCATCCAAGCAGGCGCTTGAGAATCTTGCCAAAGGCCGTCGAGAAGCTCGTGCCTTTGGCAGCTTCCTTAATAGCTTCGCGCTGCTCCTTGCTGGCAATGCCAAAGTTGGCGAGGGATTGTGCTGTCGCAAGTGCGGCATCCTGGCTAAAGTGCACGATATAGAGCGGGGCCTCGCCGCGACGCATCGCGAGCTCGACGGTGCCCTCGAGCGAGGTCGTCACGTAGTCGTAGCTCAGCGGCACGGGGCGTGGGGCATCGACGACCAAGTCACAGGTAGCGCCGGTGTGCTCCTCGAGTGAGGCGGCGATGGCAGTGATATCGCCGAGCGTGGCGCTCATGAGCATAAACTGCGTGTGGGGCAGGGTGAGCAGCGGCACCTGCCAGGCCCAGCCGCGGTCGGGGTCGGCAAAGTAGTGGAACTCGTCCATGGCCACGCAGCCCACGTCGGCGTCCTCGCCCTCGCGCAGCGCATCGTTGGCAAGGATTTCGGCCGTGCAGCAGATGACGGGTGCCTTGGTGTTGATATGCGTGTCGCCGGTGATCATACCGACGTTATCGCGACCGAGCACCTGCACCAGGTCGAAGAACTTTTCGCTGACCAGGGCCTTGATGGGGGCCGTGTAATAACAGCGTTTGCCCTGTGCCATGCCCATAAAGAGCATGCCCAGCGCGACGAGCGATTTACCCGATCCGGTCGGTGTGCCTAAAATGACGTGATCGCCGGCTGCCAGGTCCATGAGGGCCTCTTCTTGGTGATCCCACAGCTCAATGCCGCGATCGCTCGTCCATTCAAAGAAACGTTCGAAGGCTTGATCGGGCGTGAGCCATGGTTCGGGCTCGCTGCCGTCCTCGGGCTCCCACCAGGTGGGGGAGAGCGCGCCGAGCGAGCCAAACTCGGCTTCGGTTCCCGTGCCGCCCGAGAATGAGCTGGCGGCGCCGGCGCCGGAGACGGTGCTGGCGGCGGTATCTGTCGTGGTCTGTGCCATGTGTTTGCTTTCTCTCGCGATTGTCCGCCAACTATTATGGCGTAGCGGCGGCGCGGGGTGCCAGCGCGCGAGAAAATGCAGGAAATGGGCGCGTGGTACTAGCGTTCCTGAGGCAGGCGCTTCTTACCCTTGCGGGCGCGGTTTTTAAAGTTCTCGACGGCCTCTTCCATGCCGAGAGGCACGTAGGTGAGCTCATCGAGGTTTTCGGGCAGGTAGCAGGCAAGGCTTTGCTCCTGCGCGCGGCCCGCCGCGAGCTGTTCATCGCTGGGCTGCGCGCCGGGTGTGGCGCAAATACCATATACAGCGGCGCCCATCTCGCGCGTGCGGCATTCATATTCGGTCTCGGGGTGCTCGGGATGGTCGCGGCGGACGTCGTCGCTTACCCAAAGTGTGTCGTAGCCTGCCGCGGCAAACTGCCCCAGGGCGTAGTCGCGCAATGGCTTGCTGTCGGTTCGCAGCGTGACGGTGGTGCCGGCTGCAAAGAGCGGGCGGTAGAGCATCAGATGGTCGACATGGACGAGTCGTTTTTTGGCGTACTTGGCCTTGGGCTGCGGCGTGGGAAAGTTAATGGTGATGGCATCGAGCTCGCCTGCGGCAAATAGCTGCGGCAGCGATGCGGCGCCTCGGGGCAGAACGAGTGCGTTGGTCAGTTCCTGCTCGCAGATTTTCTGTGCGGCATAGGCGATGCAGATGGGTTCCTGGTCCATGCCGATAAAGAGTGTGTCGGGCTCGCGGTGGGCGCGCTCGACCAGATAGGTTCCTTTGCCACAGCCAAGATCCAGGTGAAGGTGTTCGAAGGGCTTGTTGCCAACTGGCGCACAGGCCTCGCGCCAATCTCCAGCATAGGCCTCGGGGTTCGTCTCAATCGCATCGGCGTAGCGCTCCAGGCGCTCCTCGAGCACAAAGTTCTTAGGCGTGCGAACGTGGACGGCTCCCATGAGGCTCCTTGGTCATAAGTGTGGAACGCATAGCTGCGCGTTCCGTCAATGGGTTGAAAAAGGGTGGGCATAGCTTGCCCGAAAGATGCGATGCGGCTCGGCAGCGAGTCGCCGATACCTACAGGCGCTTAAGGATCACGTAGCGGTTGAGCTCGCCGCTGCGACCGTCGGCATGGAAGCGCTCGAGCTCGCGCACGGGGACCTCGCCGCTCTTGTAGAACGTACGGACGCCGCGCACCAGGTCGGTGATCTGCTGATCGTCAAAGTGATGACAATAGCGGTAGGCGTGGCGGTCGTTTTGCCAGCCAATGAGGTGGTCACCGGCTTCAAACTGCGCGGAATCGTAACCCTCAAACGGCGGGGTGAGCTCGGCGCGGGCCTCGGCGCGAACGGCCTTGCGCGCCATGCGCTCGTCGTTCATAAACTCCCAAAAGCTGATGGCGATGATGCCGCCTGGGCGCGTCTGGCGCACCAGAGCGTCGAGCACGCGTACGCGGTACTCGCACGACGGCACGTGGTGCATAAATCCAAAGCAGACCGAGATGTCGGCGAGCGGGGCGTCGAAAAGCACGTCGGGTGTCTCGGCGGGGTTGAGCTTCATAAGGGCATCGAGCGCGTCGATTTCCTGGAAGTGCAGGTTGGGAATGCGCAGGGCGTGACCATGTGCATCGATGGCCAGGTCTTGGCACGAGTCGACGCCATAGAACTCAAACGGGCAGCTGGCATCTGCCGAAGGATTTGCACCGTCGACGCCCTTGGCGGCAAGTGCGCCGCCGGCGGCAAAGTTCTCGAATCGCATATTGCCGCAGGCAAGGTCAAAGACGCGGACGGGATGCTCGATTGTGGCGACGTCGAGCTGCTCGAGCGCGATATCCATGGTGCGTACCCAGCCGGGCCACGGGGCCTGGCGCGTATCGGAGAAGGAGGCGGAGTGCTCGCGATAGAACGTGTTGTTGAGCTGGATGAGCGATGAGGCGAAATCGCGGTTCACGGCGCGGAACTCCCTCCGTTGGCGGTGCGAAATAAACAGTACGACCATACTACCGTTAACGCCGCAACGGGGACAACCGAGCTAGGTGTCATTGCTTTGTTTGGACACATTTCCGCAGCTCATATGCACCCGCAACCGCCGGTTGTCAAAAATCTCACTAGAATAGGTGGCATGCTCTTGGCGGTGGCGGATAGATTTTTAACTGTGCAAGGCGCCTTAAGAACAAATATGGTCCGGCGGCACGGCTGGCATCACATAGGAGGAACCATGAATGTAGAAACTGCGCAGCGGCTCGCCGACCTTCGTCGCAGCAAGGGTTTTAGCCAAGAAGGGCTGGCGCGAAAGCTGGGGCTGTCGCGCCAGGCAGTCAGTAAATGGGAGCGCGCGGAGAGCTCGCCCGATACCGAGAACCTAATCTCGCTCGCCAAACTCTATGGCGTGAGTTTGGACGAGCTCCTCAATCCGAGCGACGAGATCGAGGACGATATCGAGTTTGAGAACGAGGACCGCGCCCGTCAGCGCGAGGCCGAGGCGGCAGAGCGTGCTCGCACCCATGAGGCGGCGGCGCGCGCTACCGAGGCGGCAACGCAGGCGAGTGATGCTGCGGCCAAGGCGGCGCAAGCGGCAAGTTGGAGTGCGCAGGCCGCCAATGCCGCTACGGCGCAGGCGACGAGTGGCACCGCAGTTGGCTCGACTCCGGTGAAGGGCCCGTTCCAGTCGTTCCCGTATTGGGCCGTGTGTTGGCTACTGTTCTTTTTGCTGATGTTCCTGTTTGGTGCCGGCCCCTTTGCCGCGCTGATCTTCTTCACGATTCCCATCTATCACTGGGTGGCGCGTGCGCTCGATGGCGATTGGGCGCGCGGGGATATTCAGGTTGGTCCGGCGTCGGTGGCGATCAAGGCCCAGGGGAAGGATGCTTCTGCGGAACCTGATGCTGACGTGGCTACCACGACCACCGCTGAGCCATGTGCCAAAGAGGGTGACGAATGATGAAGCTTTCGCATGAATCCAAGGTACGCCTGGGTGTTGGCATCGGAGCGTTTGTGCTCATTGTTGGGCTTGTCTTTGGCGTTTCGCGGACATTGATTCATTTTGATGGCCCGTGGAATCTCGACGATGTTGTATCCGGCCTGTCTGGTATGGACGATGTGGTGGACGAGGGCGATCTTTTGGATGACGGTAACTATTCCGCTCAGCCTCAGCAGCTTTCGAGCGAAACCTTTGATGCCGACGCGTTTACATCGCTTGACTTGGACGTGACGTCGGGCACGGTCGAGGTCAAACACGTTTCCGGCGGGCCAGTGCGCGTAATTGAAAGCGGTCGCGTGGCAACGGGGACCGTTGCCTTCGATGCGGCAACCCAGAACCTGGCCGAAATCAAGGGCTCTACGCTCAAGATTCGCCAGTTCGATTGCGATGACGAGCGCGCCATTGACCGCACGGTTACCGTCGAACTGCCGCGCAAAGTTGCCGATAACATGGTGGGCATTACAGCGAATGTGGGATCGGGTGATCTGACGGTCGCGGGCATTGCGTGTCATGACCTCAACCTGACTCTGGACTCGGGAGACGTTGAGTTTACGGGCACCGTGACCGATACCCTGAATGCCGAGGTCGGTTCGGGCGATGTGACGTTCGAGCTTTACCCGGCCCCCACGAAGTCGATGGACGTGAGTGTGGGCTCGGGCGATGTGGAGATGACGGTTCCGAACTCGACGGGCTTTAAGGCGAGCCTCACCTTGGGCAGCGGCGACTTCGAGAGCGATTTCCTTCCGCTTGGCTACGACGGCGAGACCATTTTGAATCTTGAATTCGATAACGGTGACAAGTCTGCCACGTATCGTTTTGAGGTCGGTTCGGGCGACATGTCGTTTGATTCGGAGTATTGAGGCAGACGAAAGCCTAGGCGAAGATATAGACGCGCTGTTTGATGAAGGCGCCGAAGCCGAGATCGGCTCCGGCGCCTTTGCCTTTACAATGGGGGCATGGAACAGATTATCTTGAACATACTCGAGGCTCTGCGTCGCGGCGAGACCGTGGATGACAAAGCGCTCGTCAAACTGATACATGCCGAGGCGCGCCGTGAGGGTGCCGACAAACGCGATTTGGCCAAGCGCCGTCTGCTGCCGTTCTACCAGCGGGTTAAACGTGAGGAGCCGGCTCGTTGGGCTGGGTGGAATGTCGATGCCGAGCTGGAACGTCAACTGCTGCAGGTGCTGCGTATGAAGCCTCGTCGCACGGCTTCGGGCGTGGCAACCATTACCGTCATCACCAAGCCGTGGCCGTGCTCGGGCGATTGCCTGTTTTGCCCCAACGACCTGCGCATGCCCAAAAGCTATTTACATGCCGAGCCGGCGTGTGCCCGTGCAGAGCAAAACTGCTTCGATCCATATCTGCAGGTGAGCGCCCGTTTGACCGCGCTTTCGCAGATGGGTCATGCGACCGATAAGATCGAGCTTATCGTTCTTGGCGGTACCTGGAGCGACTATCCGCAAGGGTATCAGGCATGGTTTATGTCGGAGCTCTTCCGTGCACTCAATGATGATGCGGTGGCGGGCGTGGCGGCCAACCCCATGTTGGCGCGTCCGGGCATCAGCCGTGCCGAGGCGGGGCGTCTGCTCGATGACGCTCCCGCCGATGCCCTGCCGCCGGTGGTAGTAGAGCGCCGCGAGCGTTATCGGGCCGCCGGCATTGCGACAGACGAGGCTGAGCTTGCTGCCAGCGTTGCCGACGAGCAGGAGCGTGTGGATGCTGCCGTGGGCGGCTATAACCGCGCGGTGCGTCGTCTGTACGGCCCTGGTACGCCGTGGGGCGAGGTTGCCGAGTGGCAGACGACAACGATGGAAGAGCTCGAGCGCCAGCAGCGCATCAACGAGACGGCGAAGCATCGCGTGGTGGGACTCGTTATCGAGACGCGCCCCGATGCCGTAACGCCGCAGGCCCTCACGCTCGTCCGCCGCCTGGGCTGCACCAAGATTCAGATGGGTATCCAGAGCCTCGACCAGCACCTGCTCGATATCAACGAGCGCCGTATTACGGTGGCGCAGATCGAGCGGGCGTTTTCGCTTGCACGCCTGTTTGGCTTTAAGATCCACGCGCATTTTATGCTCAACTTGCTGGGCGCCACGCCCGAGGGGGACAAGCTCGACTACGAACACTTTATGACCGAGGGGGCCTTTATGCCCGACGAGGTCAAGGTCTATCCGTGTGCGCTCATCGAGGGCTCGCGTCTAGTGGGCTGCTATGAGCGCGGCGAGTGGCGTCCCTATACCGAGGACGAGCTGCTCGATGTGCTGGCCGACGACATCGTGGTGACGCCGGCGTTCTGCCGCATCAGTCGCATGATCCGCGACTTTAGTTCCGACGACATCATGGTGGGCAACAAGAAACCCAACCTGCGCCAGCTCGTTGAGAACCGCCTGGCTGCTCGGGGTGACGGTGCGACGGTGCGCGAGATCCGCTATCGCGAGATCAGCACGGCGGGTGCCGACCTGGATGAGCTGACCCTTGACGAGGGGGTGGCGTACGAGACACCGGTGACGCACGAGCGCTTTTTGCAGTGGGTGACGCCGCAGGGCAAGATCGCTGGCTTTTTGCGGTTGTCGCTGCCCGATCATTCGTTTGTTGCCGCGCATGCGGACGAGTTGCCGACGACGCCGGACGAGGCGATGATTCGTGAGGTGCACGTCTATGGTATGGCGGCACGTGTGGGCGATCAGGGCCAGGCGGCTCAGCATCACGGTCTGGGGCGTCTGCTCGTGGAACGTGCGTGTCAGATTGCTCGGGACGCGGGCTATGCGCGCATCAACGTGATCAGCGCGATCGGTACGCGCGAGTACTATCGCCATTTGGGTTTTTACGACCATGGACTCTATCTGCAAAAGGAGCTCTAAGTGAACAAGCCGAGTGTTTCTGCTGGCGTCGTTGCCGGCGTTGCTCTGGGAGCCGCGGCGCTTGGTGCGGCCGCCGGCGCTGTTCGTGCTGCCTGTCTGCAGGTTGCGCGAACCCGCAATGGGTTGGCGCGTGTGAAACGCGTGCACGATGGGGACGGCGATGAGATTCGCGTGTTGGTGCAAGGCGGCGTCTACCAAAGCGCAAGCTACGTTGGTGAGCGTTGGGCGGAGCCCGTCTTTGCGTACTATCGTGCGTTTGACGACGTGTTTGAGTCCGAGGATGCGATGCACGATGCTTATGGTCACGGCATCAACTGCATGCTTGTGCTGGGTGGCGGCGGGTTTGCCTATCCTAAGTTCGCGCTGATGTCGCACGAGGGCTTGCGCATGGACGTCATCGAGTATGACGGAGAGATTACGCGCCTGGCGCGCCGCTGGTTCTACCTAGACGAGCTGGAGCGCGCGGCGGGCGATCGCCTGCGGGTGATAACCGCTGAGGCTCGCTCGTATTTGGGTGTGACGAGCGTGGGCCATCGTCGCTACGACGTGGTCGTGAGCGATTGCTTTGGCGGTGCCGAGCCCGTACGCGAGCTGGCGACGGTTGAGGCATTGCGTTTGGTGCGGGGCAGCCTAAATGTCGGTGGCGTCTACGTTGCCAATATCGTGAGTGCAAACGAGGGGAGCGATGTGACGTTCCTGCGCGACTGTGCCGCCACGGCGCTTGAGGTGTTCGACCATGCTTGGGTGGTCCCATGTGGCGATGCAGAGTTCGGCGGCGAGGAGAACTACCTGCTCATCGCCAGCGACGGCAACTACGCCTTTGCCGAAGCCGTGCCCTTCGACACCGACTTCCTCGGCACCGTTCTTCACGACAAATAGGTCTCCCCGTCCCAAAAAGACTGGTCTTAGGCGTGGTCGCGCCAGCCGAGAACGCGCTGCTTCATGTCTTCGATGTCGAGCACGCCTTCGGCAAAGCCTTTGCGCACGAGCTCTTCTGGAACGAATTCGTCGTACCGATCAAAGTAAGGCACCTCGCCGGGATAGACGAGGTCGATGGGGTCGAAGTCTTTCTCGGCTTCGGCGGCGAGCACTTCAAAGAACGTCTCCTCGTCGGCCTTCATCTTAAACTGCATAAAGTACGGGCGTGACGGGTCGAGTCCGCGAAGGCCCAACTCAGCGGCGCATTTAATCTTGAGCATGCGCTCGAGCGCCAAAAAGGCGTAGCTGCCCAACCAGGGGAAGAGCACCCAGGTGTCGCCACCCAGGTTGATGAGCGGCTTAGTTCCCGCGCCCGAAATCTCGGCCGTATGGCGAGCCTGCGCCAGACGGGCCCGCGCGTTACCCATCAGGTACGGATACGCCGCGTGCTCGTTGAGCGCCTTGCGCATACGCTCGAGTACGTGTGTATTGATGTCGCCGGGGCAGTCGCCAAAGTAGGCCGGCACCCGGCCCTTGACCTGCGTGGCAAAGACGGTGTGACGCTTCCAGTCCACTTCCTCGACAATCCAGCAATGGCCGGCGATGGCAATGCGCTCACCGGGCGGGGGCGGGTTGACAATCGTGCCCAGCTCGGCCGATTCGCTGCGAACGGTGAACTCCTCGTTTTCCTGGAACACGGCGTAGAACTTAAAGTTGTTGATGATGCGCTCGCCCGCGAGACCCACGATGAGCCCGCCGCCCTCGGTGACTTGGATATGGTCGATCTTAATGAGGTGACGCAGCAACACGCGATAGTCATCGGCCGAGATGCGATGGAAATAGCTGAGTGTGAGCACGCGCTGGGCAAGCTCTGCCGGCGTGAGTTCGCCGGTGCTGGCAAGCGTCGACATAGTCTGGTGGTAGAGCAGGCTGTAGGGGAGTCGATCGAGCTCGGGCGGCTCGACCCACTTTTCCTCGCGATAGAGTTGTACGAGCGCGATGCCTTGCAGGAGCTTCCACGGGATGGTCTCGGGCATCATCGTGCGCGGCTCGGGCTCTTCCTCGCGCATGACGAACCACATCTCGGGCGGAAGATCGCGGCGCCCCGTGCGGCCCATTCGCTGCAAAAAAGAGCTGACGGTAAACGGCGCGTCGATCTGAAACGCACGCTCCAGACGGCCGATATCGATACCAAGCTCCAGCGTAGAGGTGGTGACGGTCGTTTGTGCCTGTTCCTCGTCGCGCATGAGCTCTTCTGCCGTCTCGCGCAGCGATGCCGAAAGATTGCCGTGGTGGATGAGAAAGCGGTCGGGCTCGTGCCGGCTCTCACAGTAGCAACGCAGCATGGAGCATACGGCCTCTGCCTCTTCGCGCGAGTTGGCAAAGACCAGGCACTTGCGGCCGCGGGTGTGTTCGAAGATATAGCCCATGCCGGGGTCGGCGTTGTCTGGTGCTGTGTCGGTGGGGCTGAGAAGCGCCTGCTCGGTCGCTCGCGGGATGTCGACTTCGCCCTCGGGGGCCGAGGAAGTTTGGCGGTCCTTGGGAGTGGCCTTGCCCCGTGCCCGCTCACGACGTTGACGGCGCTCCTCTTGTGTGAGCTGTCCGCTGTGACGCATGTCTTGGGCGCCGGCGGGCAGTGCCGCGGATGCCGCCGCCTCGATGCGCTCGCACGCAAGCACTTCGGCCTCTTGAGGGCCTGTGCCCATGAATCCCCGTTGCTGTGCCTGGGGGCCCGAGTTGTAGAAGTGCTCCATGGAGATACGCCACACGCGGCGCGGCTCTTCAAAGCGTGGGATAACGCAGTCGCGCCCCGTTCCCTGTGAGAGAAAGGCACCCGTGCGTTCCGGGTCCCCGATGGTGGCCGAAAGGCCAATGCGCCGGGGCCGCACGCCGGCCATGCGCGAGAGTCGCTCGATAAGGCAGAGCGTCTGCCCGCCACGGTCGCCGCGCATGAGCGAGTGGACCTCGTCGATGACCACATAACGCAGGTCGCAGAACATACGCGGGATTGCCATGTGCTTGTGGATCAGGAGTGCCTCGAGTGATTCGGGCGTAATCTGCAGGATACCGCTCGGCTTTTTGATGAGCTTTGCCTTGTGCGACTGCGAGACATCGCCGTGCCAGTGCCAGACGGGGATATCGGCCTCTTCGCAGAGGTCGTTGAGGCGAACGAACTGGTCGTTGATGAGCGCTTTGAGGGGGCCAATGTAGAGGGCGCCCACGCTCGCGGGCGGGTTCTCCCAAAACTCGGTCAGGATGGGAAAGAAGGCCGCTTCGGTTTTGCCGGAAGCTGTGGATGCCGTCAGGAGCACATTGTCTTGTGTGTTAAAGATGGCATCTGCCGCCGCAACCTGAATGGAGCGCAGGCTCTCCCAATCGTGGGAGTAGATGAAGTCTTGGATAAACGGGGCGTAGCGGTCAAAGGCGTTCACGGGCCCTCCTCTCAAAAACGAATCTCTCAGCGCGGCTGGCAACGGCTTGCTGCATGACTGCTTCAACATTTGCCCAGATAAAACCTGCCAAAATAAACCTGTCCCTTTTTGCAGGTTAGATGGTGAATTCGGCGAAGTTGCGGTCGTCGTCCGCGGTGCCGGTGTCGTCTGTTGCGGCTGCCGGCGCCAGCGCGTCGTCGCCGACGCTTTGCAGCAGCTCGGCTACGTTGGCGTTGGGGTTTTGGCATAGGATGTCGAGCAGCTCGATAAAGTCACGAATGACTTCACGCGGCGTCAGATGCGTGTCGGCTCCCACGCGACCGAACTCGATCTTGAGGAAGTCCACCAAGTCGTTCTCGGTAAGCGTGGGCGTCCAGCCAAAGTAGCCGGCATGGATCTGCATGAGCTTTTCGATGAGCACCAGCAGCTCCTCGTAGGTGAGCGGCTGCAGGCGGATGATGGGAGCGAGCATGTCTTTGAGATCATCGCGCGCAAAACGGCCCTGAGCGAGACGGCTCCGAAGGGCCTCGTAGGAAAAGACGCCGCGGCGGCGGTCCTCGATAGAGGTCGGCGTGCCGCCCATGATCATGCCCAGGTACTGCGCCTTGCCCTGGAGCGTGTCGTTGTACATGGTCAGGATCTTCTCGTAGTTGTACTGGCGCGTGATCGCGTTGGGAATCTTATACAGATTCACGAGCTCGTCGATGAGCACCAGCATGCCCTTGTAGCCGCTGCAAACCAAAAAACGCGCGATGAGTTTGACGTAGTCGTACCAGTCGTCATCGCTGATGATGGTTGAGGACCCCAGTTCGGCACGAGCTTCACTCTTGGTGCGGTATTCGCCGCGGATCCATTTGGTCACGCGGCTCATAGCTTCTTCGTCACCCTCCGAGACGGCCATGCGATAGCGGCGGAGCATGCGGGTGAAGTCGAAGCCGTGGACCATCTCCTCGAGCGGGGCCAGTTGGGCATTGACGACCGACTCGTCGACGTCGGCACACGAGGCAACCCAGCGATCCAGAATAAGGTTGAGCGCGCCGCCCTCGGGGCGCGTCTTGGTCGATATATTGCGGATGAGCTCGCGGTAGGTGGCAAGGCCCTGTCCCTGACCGCCCTGCAGGCGGCGCTCGGGTGACAGGTCGGCATCGGCGACGACGAATCCCTCGCCCATGGCGTGCGTGCGGATGGTCTGAAGTAAGAAGCTCTTGCCGGCGCCGTAGCGACCGACTAAAAAGCGGAAGCTCGCGCCGCCATCGGCGATGAGACTCAAATCGGTGAGCAGGGCGCGAATCTCGACCTCGCGTCCCACGGTGATATAGGGAAGGCCGATGCGCGGGACCACGCCGCCCTTGAGCGAGTTTAGGATAACGGCGGCGACGCGTTTGGGTACGCGGGGCGCTGCGGATGCGGTATCACTCATGGTCTAGGTATCCTCTCACGTCAGCTTCGTAATCTTCGATAATCTGCGGTCCTGCCGTTCCGAACTCGATAACGGTGTCACCCACCAGGTCAAAGAGTGCCTCGTTGATGCTGTCGACGAGCATATCCTCGCTCTGGCCCGACCTCTCCACGGCCGATGTCGCTTGCGCTGCGTTTTGCTCGAGCAGTGCGCGCAGATACGCGGTTGCGGCAGGCGCGAGTTTGTTCGCGGCTTCGGCGGGCGCGGGCGTTACGGGCGCGGGTACAGACACGAGGAGCGGTGCCACGACGCCAAACTCTTCGGTGGAGACAGTCGGCTCGTCGGGTTCGTCTTGCTGTATGGTCATCTCGCCAGGTTCGGCGGTCATGCCGGGCGCAGACTCGGTGTTCGGTTGCTCGATAAGCGTCGCCTCGGCTTCCACAGGCGCGCTGTCCTCGCGTTCCTCGTCGATTAAAAGCGCTTCGCGCGTTTGCGCAGCGGCGCTCCGAATGTGCCCCAGCTGACTCAGATCGATATCGATCTTGACGGGTTGGTGTGCGGCGTCCCACGAAAGCCATGCCACAATCTCGTCATCGATAATCTTGGCCAGATATTTGGGGACCTTTTCTTCCTTAAGGGGATGGGCGGGGTCCAGCGCCAGGCGCAGGCGTTGGTCGCAGGCGCGCATCATTTCACCGAGCTTGCTGCTCTTTTGCCTACTACCGTGGATACGCATGCATTCCCAAAAGCCGTTTTGGCAACGGTAGATATGGATGGGATCCAAGCGGTATTCGCAGTCCTCGTGGCGCTCGGGCGCAAAGAATACGGCCGAGGCAAACATGGTGTAGGGCATGGCCGTCTCCTCCCCAAATAAGCTCGCCACGATGCCGGTCTTTCGGTGCGTGTCATAGTAGCGCGCCATACGGACATACACGGCGCACGCCACGTGGCGCAGATCGCGGTGGTGGCTGCGGTCGAGCCGCGAGTTACTTAGGTTGTACGTGGAGAGGGCGTTGATGGCGGCCATGAGTCGCTCCTCGCGCACCTCATCGGGCGGAAGGGGGAGCGTGGGCTCGGAGGTTTTGCGACGCTTAGGGGTCTGGCCGGACGGTGCCGGTGCTGGTACAAGGTCTCGTGCCGCGCGCCGCAGCTCGATAAGGGCGTTATCGAACATGACGGTTTTAGAGTCGCGAAGCAGCTTGGGGTCGAGCCCGTGGAACACGGCGTAATCCTGCAGCCACACGCGTGCAAATCGGTCGATGCCGGGCTCGAAGGCGCGATAGGCATCCCAAAAAGCCTTGATCTTGTTAAAACCATCGAGCGGGTCATCTACGCCAATGCCGCAAATCAGCTCATAGAGATACAGAAAGGCAAAGGACGTAGACGTTTCCTCGACGGTTCCGCGGCGCACTTGGGCACGCCAGGTAAAGTAGCCGCGCAACTGCCGGTCGCTCATGGCGTTGTAGGTGGGAAAGTACGATTTAAAGGTGCCGTTGTAGGGACAGTCGTCCTCAAAGTCGGCCATCAGCAGGCCCTGGCGGTAGAAAAGCTCGGCTTCCGAAAGCCAGCGACCTGCGCCGCCTTTGGGGTCATCCTGCCAGCGCGATATCTCGCGCATTTTACGGTACTGGTCGGGGAGGAAATTCTGCATCTGTCGGCCGGTTTTGAGAATCGGCTCGTCTGCGTAGACTTCATGTGAGAAGCGGGCAGACTGATGGGTCCGGGCCTCGGCCATAATGCGCTCGATGAGCATCTTGATGTCCTGGTCGGCCACCGCTCCTCCTCTCGAACGCAGCTACGGTGACCTCATATCATAGCACAGCATCAAACAGGTGTTCGAGATGCCGCTGCGTTGATAGATTTAGAACAGGAGGGCGTAGATGACGGCGATGACGACGGAGGGAAGCATATTGGCCGTGCGGAAGGTCTGAGGACGGATGAGGTTGACGCCGACGCAGAAGATGAGCATGGAGCCTACGAGCGAAAGGCTGTCGAGGGCTGCCGTAGTCATGATGGGGGAGAGTGCGCCGGCAAACAGCGTGATCGTCCCCTGGAACACGGCGACGGGCAGGGCCGAGAAGATGCAGCCGCGTCCGAGCGACGCCGTCATGGTGCAGACGATGATGCAGTCCAATGCGCCTTTCAGGGCAAGCGTTGACCAGTCACCGAGCAGGCCGTCCTGGATCGATCCCACAATGGCCATGGCGCCGATGCACACGGTGAGTGAAGTCGAGACAAAAGCGTTGGTGAACCCGTTATCGCCCTCACTGCCAGTCTTGCGCTTGAGCCATTCGCCAAGGTTCTCGATGGCGGCTTCCAAGTTGACGGCCTCGCCGATGAGCGAGCCGAGGGCGAACGAGACGATGAGCATGGTGGTACCGGTGGTCGCTAGTGCCTTTCCATCGATGATGAGCATCTTTTGCATGGTGCCGCCCAGGCCGATAAACAGGACGCACAGCCCCGATGCTTTCATGAGCGTGTCTTGGATGCGCGGTGTAATGAAGCGACCGCCCGCTAATCCCAAAAGACCGCCCGCAATCAAAAGCACAACGTTGATGATTGTTCCCAAGCCCGGCATGAGCCCTCCCGTATTGATGCCAACGTGGCAATCGTAGCAGAGTGGAATGCGAGGTACATCGCGACTCATCTAATACGTTATATAAGTGGCATTAGCAACGACGCGCAGCATTTAAGCCTCAGGTGGTTGTCGGGACATAGGGATAGTATTCAAAACGCAGTGTCATAAGCCGCTGCGGGGATTCAATAGCCGCGGCGATGATATTGGCATCGCGGGCACGATCAAACCCTTCGAGCTCGATCTGGTACGAGACGTCTTGCATAATGTCCAGACGTCGCCAGGCTAGGAGTGTGTCACCATCGAATTCCAAGGTCTTGCCTCCGTCTGGAGCAACGGCGTATAGACGCAGCTTGGCGGTGGTTGCAGGGTCGACAACTGTGACCTTTTTAATTTCGTTTCGAGTATTCTTGGCGCCCAACAAGGTGAGCAGTGTTGGGGCCACGACCTCGCCCGATGGCAAAAAGACGACTTCGATGGATTCAGGAAATGCGATGATAGCCGACTTGCGGACGGGCTGATTGGCGGCGGCAACTTCGATGTTCGCAGCGTCGATGACCTCTGTGTGGTCGAGCGCGGCAAGCACGCAGCAGTTACCTTCATCGATCTCTTGAAGATCAGCAAGCCCCAGATTGTCCGCGAGCTCGGGATCGTTTGGATCGGCAGCGGGCTCATTCAGCGCTTCGAAAGAAGCTGGGACGTTGTTTGTCGGCGACGGCGTGTCGCCCGCACCTGCTTCTTTATCCGTGCTCTCCTCTTGTATGGTTGCGTTGATGGATTCGTCGTTTGAGGGGAGCGTCTTGGCGTCAAGCGCGGAGGGGAGAATTCCGATGGCTCCGGATCCGTTCCACTCCATTTCGAGAAGCGCCGGGTCGGCAAGAATGCGTTGCCTGCTTTGCGCGTGGGCATCGATTTCAATAGGGCCTGCCTCTATCCCTCGTGTAAGGCTGAGTGATCCGGCTGGCTTCTCGAAATGAGCGTCTGTGTCTTTGGTGCTGACGGCGTAGAACAGCAGGGACGCTCCTCCCGCCGCGATGGCATCGGTGCCGGCTTTGGTCAGCCGCAACGATGCCGTGAATGAGAGGGTGGGCTGCGCATCGTCTGCATTCGCGGCGGCGCAGCCCAGACATATACCGCCTCCTTTCTCGAAAAACGCACCGTCGAAGGCGACCTTCGCTCCGTTCGCCGAGTCATCGACCGAAGCGATGTCGATGCGCAGCTCTAAATTGCATGGATCGCCATCTGCATCGAGCACAACCGAGCGCCATGTGCAGACGGCGCACCCCGCCTGGGAGCCGTTTGCCTTGTTCGAACGATTGATATCCACGACTATCGAGCCGTCCGTATTACGACGAAGGCATCCCGAGGTCGAGATTGCGGCCTGTGCGATCGAAAAACGCTTGCACGCAATGGCGCTCGGCGGATTTGGTGCGGAGCTTAGGGCTGCTGGTAAGGAGTCTGCCATGGCGGGAGTCGCCCAAGCGGCGACAGGCGTTCCGGTTGCGAGCGCGCCGCAGAGTGCGACGACGGGCAAAAGGTTCTTCGATGCCATGGGGTCTCCTTAGCTAATTTAGTGCGGCCTGTCCGTGTTTTGTTTCTGGCTGCGTTTGATGTGCAGACCGAGGCCGGCGGTGCCCGCGCCTGCTGCTGTGGCGCCTGCTGCCAAGAGCCATCGTCTGTCGCCTGTCTGCGCCAACGGTTCCTCGCGGTCGCCGCGGTCGAGCTCCGAGAGGTCGACCGTCACTTGCGTGGCGGCCTGCGCCTGTTCTTGCTGGGCAAAGGCCATGGCTGGCCCAAACGCTAGGATGCTGACGGCGGCGGCCAGGGCGACAGCCTTATGCCGTGTGCGCACCGGGCTCGACCGTCCAGGTGATCGTTGCAACCTGATCGCCTTCGCCGGTTACGCGGAAGATGTCGCGCGTGACGCGGGCGACGTTTCCGCTTGTCTTGAGCTTAATTTTGTCCTTGCCGCCGGCAATGCCCTGGTAGCCCATGTCGAAGGCTGCGTTCTTGGAAAGATCGAGGCCCGTCCCCTGCGTTGCGGCGCTGGCGTTCTGGAGTGCGCCGTCGGGGCCGACCTTAAAGTCGATGGAGTTCTGCGCGGTTCCGGCCTTGGCGTCGGCAGCAATGGTCCAGGTGTTCATGGCGTCGATCTTCATGTTGGTGACATGGATGCCGTAGGCCGAATGATTGTCGATGGTGGTCGCGTCTTCTGAGGGGCCCTGAAGCGTGCCGTCGGCCTTGGCGACGAAGGGAATAACCGTCGGAACTTTGAACTCAACGTTGTCGATCTCGGTCCTGACCATTACTTTCGTGGTTCCAACGCGCCCGGCCGCCATAGCTGGCGTCGGGACGGCACCCATTGCGAGCGCGAGCGCGAGCCCTGCGCCCACGACGAGCGCTCTGGCTCCGTTCATGTTCCTGGTGATGTCCATGGTCGTTCCTTTCTATTCGCCGCGGGCCGTCCCCGCGATGATTGGACGAATGCTGGTGAATTGTGTGCGGTGCCGCGTCGGCCGGAAGGCTAGTTCTCGGCTTGCTCAACCCGTACCTTGACACGTGTCGGATTGCCGTGGCTGTCGAGGGTCTTTGCATCGAGTGCCTGGATCTCGATGTACGCCTCGCCTTCTTTGATGTCGCCGGCGGGGCACGTTTCGATTGTCTTGCCGGTCTCGACCACACCGGATTCGTACATGGTCTCATCGTTTTGGATGACGCGGAATCGCTGGGGAAATTTATTGTCTTGGACGTTTTGCACGTTGACGCGCAGCTTACCGTCCTCCTGCAGCTGAGCGACCGGTGCGACCGAAATCGTCATCATGTTGTCGCGGACGATGGCGTCGAGCTCATCTTGGATTTCCTGGTGCGTTTTGCCCTCGGCCGTCGTAACCGAAGCGCCCGCCTCGGGTACGGGCTGCGACTGCCAAGCGTATAGTCCTACGGCGACAAGGGCACAGACGATGGCCAAGCAGGCAACGATGAGCTTCTTGCGACGACCCAGGCCTGCAAAGTGGGGTGGCTTCTTCGCGCTCATGCGGCATCCTTGGCGGTGTAGATGCGCGCAAAGGTGGACGGGTTCGCTCCAAAGAGCATGTGAAGCATCAGGCGGCGCGAGTAGACGAGCTCTTCGAAGTCGGGAGGGAACTCGATGTCGTGGATATGCGCGATGTGGTGGGCGAGCGCCGAGAACGACTCGGGGTCGCAGATCACATCGGTGGTAACGTGGTAGACCGTCGTATCGGGGAATGCCTCTTCGTCGAAAGGCAGGAGATGGGGATCGTCGTCGACTTCGATGGCGATGCCGTACTGGGGCCAGTAATATGCCATGGGAACCTCCCTGCTTCTGGGCCAAAACCTCTATCGGTTTTGGCTGTCGACGCCGACCGTATCAGCCGCTACTTGACCAATTTCTGACCAAATGCTTGACGGATTGGCGTCTCCGCAGGTAAAAGGCGGCAAAAAATACTCCAACTTTTTTCAAGCGACAATCGCGCGGTCGGCGACGGCGGGGCCATATGTGTCAAAAGCATCGTCTGCCGAGGAAATCAAGCCGCTCGCCGAATTGCACGAACGTAAAAATCGCCAATTATGGAGACGGTCTCGAACACGTCGACGAAACGATGCGGTAACATCTCCCTGCAAACACTGTAGTTAGCTAAAGGGGGAGTTCGCGTGTCTGCAACCATCAAACCCTTCACCGACGAGTTCGAAGAGTATGGTCGCGATGAGTCTCGCGCATCGGGCGAGGCCTCGAGCATCTCGTTTCCGACAACGGAAGACGAGGTCCGTGCCATTTTGGAAAAGCTCCATGCCGAGCGTGTCCCGGTAACGGTTCAGGGCGCCCGAACCGGCCTTGCCGCCGGTGCCGTGCCCCACGGCGGGCATATCCTCAATACTTCCCGTATGAATCGCTACTTGGGCCTTCGTCGCGATGAACAAGGCCAATTTCTGCTGCGCGTGGAGCCGGGCGTTGTGCTCTCGGAGCTGCGCAAGCAGCTGAGCAAGAAGGTGCTGCCGACTGCTGGTTGGGACCAGGCATCGCTTGAGGCCTACGAGGAGTTCCAAGAGGCCCCCGAGCAGTTCTTTCCCACCGATCCCACCGAGACGTCTGCCTGTCTGGGCGGCATGGCGGCATGCAACGCCTCCGGCGCCCGCAGCTACGCTTACGGCCCCATGCGCCCACATATCACGGGACTCCACGTCGCGCTGGCTGATGGCGATTTGCTTGAGCTTCAGCGCGGCGAGGCTTTTGCCCAGGGCCGCCACCTGTCGCTCGTGACGGCAGCGGGCCGTGCACTCGAACTCGATCTTCCCGGATATACCATGCCCAAGACAAAAAATGCCTCAGGCTATTTCGTTGCGGACGAAATGGACGCCATCGACCTCTTTATCGGTGCGTGCGGCACGCTCGGCGTCATTACCGAGCTCGAGATCGCCCTGCAGGCGGCGCCTGCGGTCGTTTGGGGTGTGAGCTGCTTTTTCGATAACGAAGACAAGGCCGTGTCCTTTACCGATTCCGTGCGTCCCGTCCTGTCCCATGCGGCTGCCATCGAGTACTTCGATGCTGGCGCCCTGGATATTCTACGTCGCCAGCGCGAGCAGTCGACGGCGTTTGCCTCGCTGCCGGCGCTCGACAAAGACGCCAAGGTCTGTGTCTATGTGGAGCTCGACTGCGACGACGAGGCGCAGGCGACTGAGGAGCTGTATCACTTGGGGTGGGTACTGGAGCTTGCGGGTGGCAGTGACGATGCGACATGGGTCGCGCGCACCGAGGTCGATCGCGAGTGTCAGCGATTCTTCCGCCATGCGGTCCCCGAGAGCGTCAACATGCTTATCGACGAGCGCCGCCGCACGGATCCCACCATCACCAAACTGGGCTCGGACATGTCGGTGCCCAACGCGCGCCTGGCCGATGTTGTTGCCCTCTATCGCCGTACGCTGGCCGAAAGCGGGCTTGAGTCTGCCGCCTGGGGACATATCGGCAACAACCATCTGCACGTGAACATCCTGCCGCGCGATGCACGGGACTATCGCCGCGGTGGAGAGCTCTTTGCCCAGTGGGCGGCCGAGGTCACGGCCATGGGCGGCGCCGTCTCCGCAGAACACGGCGTCGGCAAGATCAAGGCGGGCTTCTTGGAGACGATGTACGGTCACGAGGCCATGGTCGAGTCGGCGCGGCTCAAGCTCCAGCTCGATCCTGACGGGCAGCTGGGTCGCGGTAACCTGTTTTCGGAGAAGCTCTTGGATGAGCTCGTCCAGAAAGGGGGCGCGTGAAGATGAGCGATTTCCATATGGTGGTGTGCGTCAAGGCCGTGCCGGGCAGCACCGAGGTCAAGATGGACCCCAAGACCAATACCATCGTGCGCGATGGCAAGCAGGCGGTCATTAATCCCTTTGACGCGAGTGCTTTGGAATGCGCGCTGGCGCTGAAGGACGACTTTATCGGCTTTGGCATGGATGTGCGCGTGACGGTGGTGTCGATGGGCATCCCCGCGACCGAGTCACTGCTGCGCGACTGCATCGCCCGCGGTGCCGACGACGCGCTGCTGCTGACCGATCGCGCCTTTGCAGGTGCCGATACCCTGGCAACCACCTACGCCCTCAAGTGCGGCATCGAAGCGCTCGACGAGGACTTCGACCTGCTCATTTGCGGCAAGATGGCGGTGGATGGCGATACGGCCCAGATCGGTCCCGAGCTTGCCGGTGCCTTTGAGATTCCCTGCGTGACCGACGTGAGCTGCGTGCAAAGCGCGGGCTTTACGACGTGTGGCTCGCTGGCGCTCGTTCACGGATGCGATGCCGGCGAGGAGACGGTGTATCTTGAGATGCCGTGCGCGATGACGACTGCCAAGGAGATTGGCCAGTTGCGTATGCCAAGTATTGCCGGTATTCGTGCGGCGGAGGAGGCGGACGTGCGCGTGGTCAGTGCCGCCGACGTGAACGCCGACCCCGCGCGTTGCGGCCTTGCCGGGTCGCCGACACAGGTCGTGCGCTCGTTTGTGCCCGACCGTGACCAAACGTGCGAGACCGTTGAGGGGACGGCGTCCGAGCAGGCGGCAAAGCTTGCCAAGATTATCGAGGGGATGGCATAGATGAGCGGACTGATTATCGATAGCGAAGCCTGTATCGGCTGCGGTCGCTGCGTTCGCGCCTGTGCCTCGGGCGGCATCGTAGTGGAAGGCGAGCGACCCAGCCGATGCGCCCGCGTAACCGACGGCTGCATCCTATGTGGTGGATGCGTCGACGCCTGCCCCGTCAACGCTATCTCGATCGAGCGTGACGAGGCCGCTGGTACGGTGGACCTTGATGCATATCGAGACATTTGGGTCATCGTGCAGACTGACGAGCACGATGCCGTGGCTCCCGTGGCCTACGAGCTCATGGGCAAGGGGCGCGAGCTTGCCGATGCTCGCGGCTGCCGTCTGGTGGCACTGGTCGGCATGAGCCCCGAGGGCTCGCTTGGGGACCTGGAGCATCTGGTTTGCGCGGGCGCCGACGAAGTCCTGGCCTGTCGCGACGAGCGCCTGCGCCAAAACGATGCGGAGGTCTACGCCCGCTTGATCTGCGATTTGGTAGCCGAACGCAAACCCGAGGCCATCCTATACGGTGCGACCGCTTTTGGCCGCGAACTGGCACCCGGCGTTGCCGTGCGTTTGCAGACGGGTCTTACGGCCGACTGCACCGTGCTTTCGATGGATACGGAGACGGGACTGCTGCAACAGACGCGTCCGGCGTTTGGCGGCAACCTGATGGCCACCATCGTCTGCCCCAATCATCGTCCCCAGATGGCAACGGTTCGTCCCGGCATCTTTAAGGCGCCCGACTTTGACTACGACCGCTCCGGCACGATCACCCAGATATCGCTTGCGGATGATGCTAGGGCTCGTGTCGAGATCTCGATTCCCGCCGAGGAGTGGAGGCAGCAGGCCTCGATCGCCGATGCCGAGCGCTTGGTCGTGGTGGGCCGCGGCATTGGCTCCAAGAAGAATCTGCCCCTGATGCGAAGGCTCGCCGAGGCTCTGGGAGCCGAGCTTGGTTGCACGCGACCTGTCGTGGAGGCCGGCTGGTTGGAGTATCGCCATCAGATTGGCCAGACGGGCGTATCGGTTTCGCCCAAGCTTCTCGTGAGTATCGGTGTTTCGGGCGCCATCCAGCATCTTGCCGGCATCGGTGGGGCGAAGTGCATTATCGCCATCAACGAGGACCCGGATGCCCCCATTTTTGGTGCTGCCCAGTACAAGGTTGTTGGGGACGCCGTCGAGGTCGTCGAGGAGCTGCTGGCCCAGCTTGAGCGCTAGGCGCGCGCCAGCCAGTCGCGCATCTCGTCCTTTAGGCACTCCCAGGTCGCTTGCGTGGTGGGATTGGTAAAGGGGCGCGTAATGCCAAAGGGTGCGTCGAGCAGGCGGTAGATATCGCCCTGTTCGCGCGCCAGCGCGCGGCTTGCTGGATAGACGAGCTCAAACATAAAGCAGATGAGCCCCACCAGGTAGTCCGCCGGCTCGTTGCGCTCGTCGCGCGCGACGCACCGATGCTCGTCAAAGGCGGCAAGCGTCGGTACCGAGAAGCGACTGGCTAGAAACGCGTCCTCATCCACCTTGAGGATGGTATCGACGGTGCTGTCGGCGATGGTGCGCATAATGTCGATCTTGTCGCCATCGCGCACGATATCGCAGAAGCACCGTGTACGCTCGTCGAGTTGTGCCGGCAGGCGAAAGTCGCTGTGATAGGCGATGCTCGCTCGGATGAGCTCGTCGTGCGCACCGGTTTCGATAAAGTCACGGATGTTTGTCGTGGCGGGTGCATCGGCGGGGTTCTCGCCAAAGAGGACCTCGATGCCCAGCGCCGCATGGCTCATGCTCTCGGCGTCCTTAAAGGTGTCCCAGCGTCGCAGCTGCTCAAAGCGGCCCATATCGTGTAGCAGGCCGCAAAGCCATGCCAGGTCAATATCTTCTGACGACCAGCCTTGCTCGCGCGCTACGGCATCGCATGCCTCGGCCACGTGGTACGTATGCTCGATTTTGAGCGCGATGCGTGGGTTGGTGGCGTCGTAGGCATCGGTGTAGCTTTTGAAGGCCGCGCGCGCCCGGTCTCGATCGATAGCTGTCATAATGACTTCCTAAAAAGTTGTGTCTTTCGATCCGGTGGCAATTGTAGGTGAACTCGGTTGCTGTCGGATGATGATTCTGCCGTATCGCTACATGCGGCTCGGAGACCTTGTCAGGATTAGAAGCGTATGGTGTTCAAAATCGTTAGAACCGTCTGGCCGGTGATGCTTACCTATGTTGCAATAGGCGCGCCGTGCGGAATGATCATGGGGCAGACGGGAATGGAGCCCTGGATGGTCTTTGCTCTAAGCAGTACGTTTGTGACGGGCAGCGGCCAGTTTATGATCTGCAACCTGTGGCTGGCGGGTGTGCCTGCAGCATCGATTATCGCGAGCGTTGCCGCCATCTCCTCGCGTTTTGCGCTTTACTCGGCATCGATCGCGCCGCATCTGACGGGTGCCTCGAAGCGTCAGACGCTGGCTGTTGCCGCGACACTTACCGAGGAGGCATATGGCATCTCGCTTGCCAAGTTGGTTGAAGGGGAGGATTGGGGCCCGCGCGAGTCCTTTGTGCTCAACGTGATCCTCATCGCAACATGGGGCGTTTCGTGTACGATGGGCGCCATCGTCGGCGCCGTTGTCGATGTTCCCACCGCCATTGCAGCCTTTGTCTGCACCTCGCTCTTTATCTGCCTGCTCTTTTCGCAGCGGCTGTCGCGCGGCAACGTTGTCGCGGCGGTTTCGGGCGCGGTGTCCGTCGCCGTATGCAAGTTCTTGGGCCTCACGAATATTGCCGTGCCGGCAAGCGTCGTGGCCGGCATTGCCATTGCGTTGGCGTGCGATGCTGTATTTGACGGAAGAGGTGCCCGCGATGCCCGTTAACGAGTTCTTGGTTCTGTGGCTGTCGTCGTGGGCTGCTATCGCGTTCTTTCGCATCGCGCCGGCGTTCGCCTTGCGCGGGCGGACCCTGTCGCCCCGCATTACCGAGGCCCTGGGCTATATCCCGTCCGCTGCCTTTGCCGCGCTGGTCGCCAACGACTTGGTGAGCCCCGGCGCGTTCGACGCGGGACTCTGGCCTGCCCTGGTTCCCTGGATTGCGGCCGTCGGCGTCGTGGTCGTGGCGGTCAAGACAAAATCGATGCTGTGGTGCTGCGTCTCGGGCATCGTACTCTATATTGTCTTGAGCCTTATATAGGGGTGGCGTCGCGGGCGCCGAATCTCGTTCCATCCCAACTTGTCGAATTTTTCACCGAGCTGGTCTATTTCTTCTGGTACCATGGTCAAACTTTACTGTAGCAAAGCATGACGTGGGCTTTTGTTCCGCGTCAGCGGAAATGGGGGTTTCATGGCACAGGAAGCGACTGCCAACGAGCAAAAGAAATTCAAGGTTCCGCGCATCCCGGGCGACATCATGATCTATCCGATGATCGTCGGTCTTTTGCTCAACACCTTCTGCCCGCAGGTTTTTGAGATCGGCGGCTTCTTTACGGCTGCCTGCCGCGGTGGCTCCAATACCATCGTCGCCGCGATCCTGCTGTTCGTGGGCGCCGGCATCAGCTTTAAGTCCACGCCGGGCGCCATCAAGACCGGTATCGTCGTGCTGATTCCCAAGCTGGTCGTCGCAGCGGCTCTCGGCCTAGGCGTGGCATATTTCTTTAACGACAACTTCCTGGGTCTGAGCTCCGTGTCTATCATCGGCGGCATTACGTTTTGCAACATGGCGCTCTATACGGGCATCATGGGCGAGTTCGGCGATGAGTCCGAGCAGGGCGCCGTCGGTATCCTGTTCTTTACGGCCGGCCCCGCCGTCACGATGATCATCCTTGGTGTTTCGGGTCTTGCCAACATCCCTGTCGGTACTATCATCGGCTCCATTTTGCCGCTCGTTATCGGCATGGTTCTGGGCAACCTGTTCCCGTTTATCAAGAACCTGCTGGTTCCCGGTTCCAACCCTGCGATTGCCGTCATCGGATTTCAGCTTGGCGCGTCCATGAGCCTGTCGAGCTTTATCACCGGTGGTATTTCCGGCATCTTGCTGGGCCTTGTCACGCTGTTTGTCGTCGGTCCCATCACCTTTGCGTTCGAGCGCCTGTGCGGTGGTAACGGCAAGGCTGCCGTGGCTTGTTCCACCATCGCCGGCACGGCTATGACCACGCCGGTTGCTCTCGCCGAGGTCGCACCGCGCTACGCCGAGCTTGCGCCCACCGCGTACGCCCAGATCGCCACTGCCGTTATCATCACGGCAATCATGGCTCCGATTCTGACCGGCTGGGTCGACAAGAAGTTCTGCCAGGGCAAGGAGGACCTGTCGCCTGCCGGTGTCGAGGCCATCGAGGAGGCCGTCGCGACCGACATCGACGGCGAGTAACGGCCGTTACCGATAATTGATTCCGGCGTGCAATTCGCGCCGTCCGAGCGCCCGAACAGAAACTGTTTTGCAGTGATGTTCGGGCGCTTTGCTATGATTCCCTTTACCCCTGCGGAGTAAAGGGGTGTTTATTGCCCTGATTCGAATTGGGCGATTCTGACCATTCGGATATTGAAGGGATGGCGTCTAGTGGTTAAGGCACTCAAGATTGAGATATTCCTGCTATGCATGATTGTTCTTATCGGGCTTGCCGCGCGAAGTCGTCGCTCCTTGTTCTCGAGCACCCTGCAGCTATTGTTTAGCATGCTTGGCTACACCTCCGCCGCGTACATATTATTCGATATGATCTGGACGCTTTCGGATGGTGCGGACGGCACGTTGGGTATTGCTGCCAACTGGATTTCCAACGCGGTTTCGTTTTCGCTCTTTGCCATCGCGTGTCTCATTTGGTTTATCTATTCCGAGACGATGCAGGGCTCTCGCCTTGTGACCTCGCGCTATAGGGTGGTGCTTGTAACGTTGCCTACGGCTCTGGTGGTCGTGCTGGCTTTTACCAGTTACTGGACGCACGCCTTGTTCTATATCGATTCGCAGGGCGTGTATCGTCGCGGCTTTGCCTATATGATCCAGCCCATTGTCAGCTACTGTTACGTTATACATACGTCCCTGCATGCGTTTGTGCAATCTCATAGGGTCGAGAGCCTGCAGACGAAGGCTATCTATCGAACCTTGGCATTTTTCGCCATTCCGGCCCTGGTGGGCGGTACCTTTCAGATCGTATACTCGGTGCCTGGCCTTTGTGTCGGCATAATGATTAGCATGTTGCTGCTCTATATCATCTGCCAGGAGCAACTGATCTCGACTGACCCGTTGACTGGACTCAACAACCGCAACCGTTTTGAGACCTATATGCTGTCGCTCTTTTCAAATGTGGATCAGGCCGAAGATGTATATCTGCTTATGATGGACGCTGACGGCTTTAAGCAGATTAACGATCGCTATGGACATGTGGAGGGCGACCATGCTCTTCAGGTTGTTGCGACGGCGCTCAAGGATGTCTGCTCGGCGTCTGGTGGCTTTATCGCGCGTTATGGTGGCGATGAGTTCGTGGTGCTCCAAAAGGCAGCGGCGGAACAGGATATCATGCATCTGTGCGCGACAATCAACGACGAGCTCGCGCATGCCGAGGTGCCGTATGCATTGCGGATGTCCATCGGTTGCGCGCGGGTCGGCGATAGTGTTGATACCTGGCAAGACTTACTTCGCGCTGCCGATGCGGAGCTCTATCGCGTCAAGGCCGAGAAAAAGAAAGCCGGCGTACAAATACGCTAGAAAAGGGGCATACGACCGCATTGATGGTCGTGCGCCCCTATTGCGTTGGCGGGATTAGTAGCGGCTGTCGAAGATACGCCTCGTCTTTTTCTTGGAACGAGGCAGTTCGCTAGGCCTTTTTGGGCTTGTTTACGATGATGATGCCGCCGCAGACCAACAGCAGGGCAACGATGGCGGTAACGGGGCTCGTGTCAGCGCCCTCGCCGAGCAGCAGCGCGCTCAGCAGCACACCAAAGACGGGGTTCATAAAACCAAAGACCGAGACGCGGCTGACGGGGTTGACGGCAAGTAGGCGCGACCACAGCGAGTAGGCGACCGCGGAGATAAGCGCCATGTAGATGATGAGCGCGACGGCGGGGGCAATCGCCGTGGGGGAGAGCGCGCCACCCATCAAAGAGCCGATGGCGGTGAGGACCAGGCCGCCGACCAAGAACTGCCACCCGGCAAGCAAAACGCCGTCGTGCTCGCGCGAGAAGATGCCGATCAGGCAGGTCGAAAGGGCACCCGCGACGGTGGAGGCCAGGATGAAGCCCTCGCCGTCGAGCGTAAAGCTAAAGGTGCCGTCCGCGCCCGAAAGGTTGACGAGTGCGACGCCGGCAAAGCCCAGTACGCAGCCGAGCACCTTGGCCGTATTGAGCTTTTCGGTGCGAAACGCCAGAGCGGCAAAGAGGATAGCCAAGAAGTTGGCGCTGGCCTCGATGATGGAGCTTGACATAGCGCTTGCACGGGAGAGACCAAGGTAGAAAAAGAAGTACTGGCCAATGGTCTGGAAGAGCGACAAGATGCAGATGGGCTTGATATCACGGGCTTGCGGAACGAGCGGTCGGCGCTGGGCCACGCTCATGCCAACAATGACCAGCATGCCGGCAAGGGTGAAGCGCAGGCCCGCGAAGAGCAGCTGCGAGGCGCTGTCGTGCGCGGGAATACCAAAGAGGCCGTAGCCGATCTTGATGCAGGGGAAAGCCGACCCCCAGAGCGCGCAGCAAACAAGACAGCCCAGGATGAGTCCGGGCAGGGTGGCGAGATACGGCTTGCGGCTTTCCATGATGTCCTTCCTGTATGCGCGAAGCAAAAAAGAACCCGCCACCGGATGTGCCGGTGGCGGGTGTTGTTACCCGAAGGGATTGTACCCGATGGGAAAGGTTTAAGCGAAGTAGGCCACGCCGCTCTCAAAGATCGGCATGAACTTATCGCCGGGGACATGCTCGGGCACGTTGCGGTACAGGTTGTCGCCGCGACGCTCGGCATGGCCCATCTTGCCCAGGACGCGGCCGTCGGGGCTCGTGATGCCCTCGATGGCGAGTGCGGAGCCGTTGGGGTTGACGGAAAGGTCCATGCTGGGCTTGCCGTTCTCGCCCACGTACTGCGTGGCGACCTGGCCGTTGGCGATCAGCTGGGCGAGCACTTCGTCATTGGCGACAAAGCGGCCCTCGCCGTGGCTGATGGCGACGGTGTAGGGGTCGTCCAGGCTGCACTGCGACAGCCACGGGGACAAGTTGGACGAGATGCGGGTGCGCACCAGACGGCTCTGGTGGCGACCGATGGTGTTGAACGTCAACGTGGGCGCATCGGGCGTGGCGTCGACGATGTCGCCGTAGGGCACCAGGCCGAGCTTGATCAGGGCCTGGAAGCCGTTGCAGATGCCCAGCATCAGGCCATCGCGGGCCTTGAGCAGGTCGCGGACTGCCTCGGTGACCTCGGGAGCGCGGAAGAACGCCGTGATGAACTTGGCAGAGCCGTCGGGCTCGTCGCCGCCCGAGAAGCCGCCGGGGATCATAACGATCTGGCTTGCACGGATGCGGCGGGCAAGCTCGTGGGTGCTCTCGGCGACGGCCTCGGGCGTGAGGTTGTTGATCACGAAGGTGTCGGCCTCGGCACCGGCGGCACGGAAGGCGCGGGCGCTGTCGTACTCGCAGTTGTTGCCGGGGAACACGGGGATGATCACGCGCGGGCGGGCGATCTTGGCGCCGCCGTACACGTGGATATCCTTGGCGCGGAAGTCGATGGTCTCGACCTCGGGGGTCTCGCCGGCGCTGCGGTAGGCGAAGACGCCCTCGATGCCGCTCTCCCAGGCCTCCTGGAGCTCGGCGAGCTCGATGACCTCGGAGCCGGTGTCGATGACATAGCCCTCGACGGTGGTGCCCAGGGGCTCGAGAACAACGCCGTCGGCGACCTCGGGCAGCTCGGCGTCCTCGGCGAGCTCGACGATAAAGCTGCCGTAGAGCGGGGTGAAGAGGCTCTCCACGTCTACATCCTCGGCAAGCTCGATGCCGATCTGGTTACCGACGCACATCTTAAAGAGGCTCTCGGCGCCGCAGCCGTAGCCGGGCGTGGAGACGGCCAGGGCGTCGCCGGTAGCAGTGAGCGCCTCGACGGCGTCAAACGCGGCGAGCAGCTGCTGAGCATCGGGGCGGTAGTCCTCGCCATAGGTGGCGGGGGCGATGCGGACGACGCGGTGCGTCAGGCCCTTGAACTCAGGGGAGACGGCGCGCGCCGCGCGGCCCACGGCCACAGCGAAGCTGATCAGAGTCGGCGGAACGTTGAGCTCGCCGGCCTCGTCCTCAAACGAGCCGCTCATGGAATCCTTGCCACCGATGGCGCCGGCACCTAGGTCGACTTGGGCCATGAGGGCGCCCAGGACGGCTGCCGTGGGCTTGCCCCAGCGCTCGGCCTCGGTGCGCAGACGCTCGAAGTACTCCTGGAAGGAGAGATAGGCGCGCTTGTGCTCAAAGCCGGCAGCCACGAGCTTGGCGATGGACTCGACCACGGACAGGTAGGCGCCGGCAAACTGGTCGGCTTCCATCAGATAGGGGTTGAAACCCCATGCCATGGCGCTTGCCGTGGTGGTCTCGCCGTCCACGGGGAACTTGGCGACCATGGCAGAGCTCGGGGTGAGCTGCGTCTTGCCGCCAAAAGGCATAAGCACGGTTGCGGCACCGATGGTGGAGTCGAAGCGCTCGGAAAGGCCCTTGTTGGAGGCAACGTTGAGGTCGGTGACAAGCGAGGTCATGCGCTCGGCAAGCGTGGTGCCGGCCCAGCTGGGCTGCCACACGCTGCGGGCGCACACGTGGGCGACCTGGTGCTTGGGCGCGCCGTTGGAGTTGAGGAGCTCGCGGGATAGGTCGACGATGGCGACACCGTTCCAAGCCATGCGCATGCGCGGCTCGGCGGTAACCTCGGCGATAACGGTCGCCTCCAGGTTCTCCTCGGCGGCGTAGCCCATGAACTCCTCGACGTCACTGTCGGCGACGGCGCAGGCCATACGCTCCTGGGACTCGGAAATAGCGAGCTCGGTGCCGTCCAGGCCGTCGTACTTCTTGGTCACGGTATCAAGGTCGACATACAGGCCGTCGGCAAGCTCGCCCACGGCGACCGAGACGCCGCCGGCGCCAAAGTCGTTGCAGCGCTTGATCAGACGGCAGGCGTCGCCGCGGCGGAACAGGCGCTGCAGCTTGCGCTCGACAGGGGCGTTGCCCTTCTGGACCTCGGCACCCGAGGTCTCGATGGACTCGGTGTTCTGGGTCTTGGAGGAGCCGGTGGCGCCACCGATGCCATCGCGGCCGGTGCGGCCGCCCAACAGGATGATCTTGTCGGTGGGGGCGGGGCACTCGCGACGAACGTGGTTTGCCGGGGTAGCGCCCACGACGGCGCCAACCTCCATGCGCTTGGCCACGTAACCGGGGTGATAGAGTTCGTTGACCTGACCGGTGGCAAGGCCGATCTGGTTGCCGTAGCTGGAGTAGCCGGCGGCGGCAGTGGTCACGAGCTTGCGCTGCGGCAGCTTGCCCTCGAGCGTCTCGGAAACCGGGACGGTGGGGTCACCGGCGCCGGTGACACGCATGGCCTGGTACACGTAGCTGCGGCCCGAGAGCGGGTCGCGGATGGCGCCGCCCACGCAGGTGGCGGCACCGCCGAAGGGCTCGATCTCGGTCGGGTGGTTGTGGGTCTCGTTCTTAAACAGGAACAGCCAGTCCTGGTCCTCGCCGTCGACATCGACCTTCACCTTGACGGTGCAGGCGTTGATCTCCTCGGACTCGTCGACATCGGTCATGACGCCGGTCTTCTTGAGGTACTTGGCGCCGATGGTGCCCATGTCCATGAGGCAGACGGGCTTGGCGTCGCGGCCGAGTTCGTGGCGCATCTCCATGTAGCGGTCGAAGGCTTGCTGCACCACGGCGTCGTCGATCGTCACGTCGTCCAGGACGGTGCCGAAGGTGGTGTGGCGGCAGTGGTCGGACCAGTAGGTGTCGATCACGCGGATCTCGGTGATGGTGGGGTCGCGGTCCTCATCGCGGAAGTACTGCTGGCAGAAGGCGATGTCTGCCTCGTCCATGGCAAGGCCGCGATCGGCGATAAAGGCGGCAAGGCCGGCCTCGTCGAGCTCGCGGAAGCCGTCGAGCACCTCGACGGGCTGGGGCTCGGGGGTCTCCGTGTACAGCGTCTCGGGCAGGTCGAGCGAGGCGATGCGTGCCTCGACGGGGTTCACCACGTAGTGCTTGATGGCATCGATGGCGGCCTCGTCCAGAGCGCCCGAGATCATATAGACCTTGGCGGAGCGCACGGCGGGGCGCTCGCCCTGGCTGATGAGCTGCACGCACTCGCTGGCGGAGTCGGCGCGCTGGTCAAACTGGCCAGGCAGGAATTCGACGGCAAAGACGGCGCCATCGCTTGCGGGGAGCTCGTCGTAGGTCACATCGACCTGGGGCTCGCTAAAGACGGTCGGCACGCAGGAGCGGAAAAGCTCCTCGTCGATGCCCTCGACGTCGTAGCGGTTGATGATCCTCAGGGCCTCGATGCCCTTGATGCCGAGAATTTCGGTCAGCTCGCCCTTGAGCTGCTGAGCCTCGACGTCGAACCCGGGTTTCTTCTCCACGTAGATACGAGAGACCATTGGTTCCTGCCTTCCTGATCGGTTGGGCGTACGGTACGGTATGCGGCAGCGGTCGGTTTGCGGGGCAAGCCTCGCGGTCGCCTTGAGCCACATGTTTGTAAACCTCACTATGATACGACAGCTCGCGGCGCGTTGAGGACGGCGAGGGTGCTACAGTGAAGCGCAAACAAGAGAAAGGCATCACATGGCATTCGTTTCGCTCGCCATCATCGCACTCGTGGCCTTTGCGAGTCCCTTCATCGCCTCGGCGATTCCCGGAAAACCTGTTCCCGAGACGGTCTTTTTGCTCGTGCTCGGCGCGGTGCTGGGACCCCATATGCTCGGCGTCATCCATGTAGATGCTGAGGTCTCGCTTGTGTCCGAGCTGGGCCTGGCCTTTTTGTTCCTGCTTGCCGGCTTTGAGATCGACCCCAAGAGCATCACGGGCGTCGAGGGGCGCTACGGCTTGGCGACGTGGGCCGTCACGTTTGGTATCGCCTGGCTTGCCGTGCGCTTTACGCCGTGGTTCTCGGTCAGCCATTTCGACGGTATCGCCGTGACACTCGCCCTTACTTCCACGGCTCTCGGCACGCTTGTGCCCATCATGCGCGAGCGCTCGCTCACCGGCACGCGCGTTGGCGACTCGATTCTCGCGTATGGCACCTGGGGTGAGCTCGGCCCTGTGCTCGCCATGTCGGTGCTGCTGTCTGCCCGCACTGGCATCCAAACGCTCGTAATCCTTGGCCTGTTTGCGCTGGTTTGCGTGTTGCTGGCCGTGGTCCCAAGCCGCTCCAAGCGCGTCGGCAGCCGCTTCTTTGCGTTTGTCGAGGAACGCGCCGATACCACGTCGCAGACCTTCGTGCGCCTGACGGTGCTCATCCTGGTCACGCTCGTGGCGTTCTCGGCCGTCTTTGATCTCGACATCGTGTTGGGTTCTTTTGCCGCTGGCTTTGTCTTGCGCTACATCATCCCCGAGGGCAACCATACGCTCGAGACCAAGCTCGACGGCCTGGCCTACGGTTTTTTGATTCCGGTGTTCTTTACCGTATCGGGCGCAAAGATCGATCTGACGGCCGTGGCGTCGCGCCCGGGTCTGCTCGTGGGCTTTATCGTGGCGTTGCTGATTATTCGTGCCGTGCCCATTCTTATTTCTATGAGCATTTGTCCTGCGACGCGTGATGTGTCGGCGTATGGTCGCATTACCGTGGCCCTGTACTGCACCACGGCCCTGCCGATCATCGTTGCCGTGACAAGCGTTGCCGTCAACGCGGGCGCGCTGTCGCAAGATATTGCGTCGGTCATGGTTGCCGCCGGTGCCATCACGGTGTTCTTGATGCCGCTGCTCGCGCAGCTCTTCTACCGCGTGGTCGACGCCGCGCCGGTCGCCGCCGTGGCGGAGGTTGCCGAGCATCCATCCGATGCGCTCGACATCCTGCGTGCCCATCATGATTTGGCGAGCCTGCTCGCACGCGAGCACGAGCTGCTGACCTCGCATGGTCACGGTCGCGTATTCGAGGGCCTGCCTACGCTCGATACGATTGCCGAGCGTCTTTCCGCCGAGGCGGCGAGCGGCCACATCGATGCCCGCATCGTGGACGCGGCGCATCTTCTTGCCGATAAGACCTATGGTGATGAGATCGACCCGTCCGAGCTGACTCCGCGCGAGCGTCGCCGTCTGGAGCGCGCCAAGCTCGCCGTGCGCGAATACCGCCGCCGCATGCTGGAGCTCTATGCAAGAGAAGAAGCCGAGGACGACGACGGCAGGTAGTCGATACTCTCTCGGGGAAGCCGCGTCCCGCTTTGAAGGCTCGGAACGGGATGTGGTTTCCGAAACGGGGGCCGTTGGGAAACTGTGTCCCGGAATGGGCGCTCAGAGTGGGATGCAGTTTCCGCGAGAGACCCGTTGCGGAAACGGTATCCCAGAATCGGCGTTCAAAACGGGGCGCTCTTTCCGAAACATGGCCCTGAGGGAAGCTGCGTCCCGGTCTGAGCCGGAATTCCGGGACACAGCTTCCCTTTCAAACAGAAGAAGGCGCGCTGCCTGCAGTTGATGCAGACGGCGCGCCTTCTTTGTTGGACTATGTTGAGGCTGGGAGCTGAGGCTTGTGGTCCCTTAAGAGCGGGCGGCTCCGTCGACGGGGAGCACGGCGCCCGTGACGTAGGAGGACATGTCGCTCGCCAGGAAAACAAAGGCGTTGGCGACATCCTCGGGCTCGCCCATGCGACCCAGCGGAATGGTGGCGACGATGGGCTTAATAACCTCTTCAGGCAGGTTGGCGACCATGTCGGTTTTGGTTACACCGGGTGCTACGGCATTGACGCGAATGCCCATGGGGGCGAGCTCGCGCGAGAGCGACTGGACCATGCCGTTGACGGCAAACTTGGACGTTGGATAGCCGACGCCAGAGGGCTGGCCGTACTTGGCAACCATCGAGCTCGTGGTGGTGATGGTGCCGCCGTGGCCGGCCTCGGTCATGATCTTGGCGGCAGCTTGGTGGCCATTAAAGACGGCGACGACGTTAAGGTCCATGACCTTTGCGAACTCCTCGGCCGTGTAGTCCAAGAGGGGTGAACGCTGGGAGATACCGGCATTGTTGACGACCGTGTTCAAGCCGCCCATGTCGGCTGCAGCCTGGGTAAAGGCCTCGGTCACGGCTTCGAGTGAGGTGAGGTCGCAGGAGCGGCCCCAGACCTTGGCGTCGGGATAGGCGGCTGTCAGCTTCTCAACGGCCGCATCGGCGGTCTCTTGACGCGAGCCAAAGACGGTGACGGCGGCACCCTCCTCGATAAAACGGCAGGCGATGGCATAGCCGATGCCGCGCGTGCCTCCGGTGATGATTGCTTTCTTGCCCTCGAGCAACATGGTGCCTCCATTCTTCGGGGGTGGACGTACGCAGCACAGGATAGCGGCGGACAAAAACAAACATGCCTGCTTATCGGTGAGCGGTATCCCTGGTTGACACCGAGCGGTCAAGTTGTTCAAACGCTGGCCGCGTCAATGCGCTCCGAGCGCGCAAGCAAAAGGGGCTCCCGTCCAAGACCGGACGGGAGCCCCTCAAATATATGTCGTATGGCGAGAACCGAACTAGTTGGCCATGACGCCTTCGGTCCAAGCCTCAACGTCCTCGATACGCAGGACGTTGGCGACCTCGGCCACACAGCCGACGTTGGCAAGCTCGGCCGCGGCAGCCTGGACGTCCTTCTCGAGCGCGCGATGCGTCAGGAAGATGACCGAGCAGGCATCGTTGACGCCCGACTTGCCGTCCTCGACCTGGTTGATGAGCGAGATCGAGATGTTGTGCTTGGCAAAGATGTCGACCGTCTCGGACAGGGCGCCCACGCGGTCGGCGACCTTCAGGCGCACATAGTACTTGGTCTGGAGCTCGTCCATGGGCTTAAAGGCGAGGTTGTGACCATAGGGCTCAATCTCGGGCAGCGGAGCCACGCCGCGGCTGATCTGCTCGGAGAGCGACAGGATATCGCCCACGACGGCGCTCGCGGTGGGGAAGGAGCCTGCGCCGGCACCGTAGAACATGGTCTCGCCCACGGCGTCGCCTACCACGTAGACAGCGTTCATGGCGCCGTTGACCTTGGCGAGCATATGGTCTGCCGGGATGAGCGTGGGATGCACGCGGACGTCGACGCCGGCGTCGGTGTTGCGTGCGATGCCCAGCAGCTTGATGGTGTAGCCGAGCTCGCGGGCCTGGGCAATGTCCTCGGCGCCGATGGTACGGATACCCTGCTGGTAGACATCGTCGGTGGTCACGCGGGTGCCAAAGCCGATGGAAGCGAGGATTGCCGTCTTGCTGGCGGCGTCGAAGCCGTCGACGTCGGCGGACGGGTCGGCCTCGGCATAGCCCTTTGCCTGGGCGTCGGCGAGCACGTCAGCGTAATCGGCGCCCTCGGCGTCCATGCGCGACAGGATGTAGTTGGTGGTGCCGTTGAGAATGCCAGCGATGGTCAGGATCTTGTTGCCCACCAGGTCGTGCTCGAGCGTGCTGACAATGGGGATGCCACCGCCGCAGCTGGCCTCGCACTTAATCTGCACGCCGCACGCGCGCGCCTTCTCGGCGAGCGTCTCGACATGACGGCCCAGCAGGGCCTTGTTGGCAGAGACGACGTGCTTGCCGTTCTCGAAGGCGGTGGTGAAGATTTCGGTCGCGGGGTGCTCGCCGCCGATGAGCTCGACGACGATATCGACGGCGGGGTCGGTGACGACGTCGTGCCAGTCGCTCGTAAAGGCCTCGCGCTCAATACCGGCAGCTTCGGCCTGCTCCCAGGCAAGCGCGCAGGCGCGGGTCAGCTTAAGGTCGATGCCGTAGGCGGCCAGGTACTCATCGTGGTGGCTCTTGATCAGACGGGCCACGCCGCCGCCGACGGTTCCAAGACCGATCAGACCGACGTTCACGGTGCGCAGGGGTTCGCTCATAGATAGCTCCTTCGTGCATCTTATGGATGGATTAACCGCTTAAAGGTTGAGTGCATTCTAGCGTGAACCGAGGGCGCGTGCTCGCCAGGCAACAGGAGTCGCACAAAACGGCACCCCCGAAACGCTGCGGAAACATTGGAAACATGCTCGCTACAAACGGAACTCCGTAACAAACTGTCAACGTTTGCACCATAAGGTTTGCCTTGTACCGCAAGACGGCCGCACCGCGGCCAGCGAAAAGGGGGACACCATGTTTAGCATCAACAACGTACTTAACCGCAGGAGTTTCTTGGCTGGCGCCGCGGCGCTCGGTGGCACCGCGGCGCTCGCTGGTTGCTCGTCGGGTGGCTCGGACGGCGGCTCCGCCGATGACGGCAAGACCTTCAAGATCGGTGTCATCGGCCCTCTGACCGGCGCCGCGGCAACCTATGGCGTTTCGGCCGAGAAGGGTGCCAAGCTCGCCGCCAAGGATTTCTCGACCAAGGACCTCAAACTCTCGCTTAAGTCCGAGGATGACGTCGCTGACGGCGAGAAGGCTATCAACGCCTTCAATACCCTGTGTGACTGGGGCATGCAGGCGCTCGTCGGTCCGGTCACCACCGGTGCTGCCGTCGCTGTCTCGGGCGAGATTGCCGACGACATGCTCATGGTCACGCCCTCGGCCTCGTCTCTCGACGTCACCAAGGATAAGACCACGGTCTTTCAGGTTTGCTTCACCGATCCCACCATGGGCGCCAGCGCCGCGAAGTTCTTGGCCGAGAAGTACGCGGACGCCAAGATCGCCCTGTTCTACAACTCCGGCGATACGTACAGCTCGGGTGTTGCCGATGCCTTTACCGAGCAGGCCAAGGAGTCCAAACTTGATATCGTCGATACCGAGACCTTTAAGGACGATTCCTCCACGAGCTTTACCAACCAGCTCACCAAGGCCAAGGAGGCCGGCGCCACGCTCATCTTTGCGCCGATCTACTACACGCCGGCGTCCGTTTTGCTCAAGAACGCCAAGGACATGGGCTACGACATGACCCTCATGGGTACCGACGGCATGGACGGCCTGCTCTCTGTGGAAGGCTTCGATACCTCTCTTGCCGAGGGCGTGCTGCTTATGACCCCGTTCTCTGCCGACGACGAGAAGAATGCCGACTTCGTCAAGGCATATAAGGACGCCTACGACGAGACGCCTAACCAGTTTGCCGCCGACGCCTACGATTGCGTCCACGCAATCGTCGAGGCTATCGATAAAGCGGGCATCGACCTTACGGCCGACGGCGCCGACATTGCCGGCGACCTTGCCAAGGCCATGCGCAAGATCAAGATCGACGGCCTGACCGGCGAGCTAACGTGGAATGACGAAGGTCAGGTCGAAAAGCCTGCTACGGCCTATGTGATTCAGGACGGTAAGTACATCGCCGCCTAAGTGCGCATAAAGCGCGACCGGTGAGGCCGTTTTATTCAGGGCAGGGACGCCTGTAACAGAACGGAAACATTACTTTCACACAATAAAGTGGCATTACTGCATAAAGTAATAGAAATACGCAGAATTATGGATAAATGAACAAATCCAAAGAAAAGTTGAAATAATCATCACTTTCCTTAACTAAAGCGTCTACTATTTTGCGAACGCCGAACACGGCGAAGGATGGCCTGTCGGGTAACCGAAACCCGACGAGATTTGAGAGGAGAGCCGCATGTCGAGCCTCACCGGTAAGTCATTGAACCCTGTTATGAATCGCAGGAGCGTTATCGCGAGCGCAGCAGGTCTGGGGGCGATGTCCATTCTAGCTGGCTGCTCCTCCAACGGCGGCGACAGCGGTTCCGCTTCGAGCGACGCTTCGTTCAAGATTGGCACCATCGGCCCGCTGACCGGCGCCAACGCGTCCTACGGCAAGTCCGTTACCCAGGGTGTCGAGCTTGGCTGCAAGGATTTCTCGACCAAGGAGCTGCCGCTTGCCAGCAAGGCCGAGGACGACCAGGCCGATGGCGAGAAGGCCGTCAACGCCTTCAACACCCTGCTCGACTGGGGCATGCAGGCCCTCGTCGGTCCGACCACCACGGGTGCGTCGGTTGCCGTTGCCGCAGAGTGCGGTAACGACCCCAAGACGTTCATGATCACCCCGTCCGCGTCCTCCGAGGACGTCACCGACGGCAAGGATTGCGTCTTCCAGGTTTGCTTCACCGACCCCAACCAGGGTGTCAACGCTGCCAAGTTCCTGGCGCAGAAGTATGCGGACGAGAAGTTCGTGCTGTTCTATAACTCCGGCGACGCCTATTCTTCGGGCATCGCAGATTCCTTTAAGGCTCAGGCCGCTGAGTCCAAGCTCGAGATTGTCGACGAGGAGACCTTTAAGGACGACTCCGCCACGAGCTTTACCAACCAGCTGACCAAGGCCAAGCAGGCCGGCGCCACCATGATCTTTGCGCCGATCTACTACACGCCGGCGTCCGTCCTGCTCAAGAACGCCAAGGACATGGGCTACGACGTCAAGATGATGGGCTGCGACGGCATGGACGGCATCTTGGGCGTTGAGGGCTTCGACACCTCTCTTGCCGAGGGTCTGCTGCTCATGACCCCGTTCTCCGCCGACGACGAGAAGAACGCCGACTTCGTCAACGCCTACAAGGATAAGTACGGCGATACTCCCGACCAGTTTGCCGCCGACGCCTACGACGGCGTGCACGCGGTGGCCGAGGCCGTCAAGGAGGCCGGTCTTGGTGCCGACGCCGACCCGACCGAGGTCGCCGAGAAGCTGTCCAAGGCTATGCTCAAGATTACCGTTGACGGTCTGACCGGCAAGCTCACCTGGAACGATAAGGGCCAGGTCCAGAAGGAGCCCACGGCGTACGTCATCACCGACGGCAAGTACGTACAGGCCTAATAGGCCGCCTTACATAGAGCGGTTTTGATCCCAAGCAGGGGAGGTTTTGCCTTCCCTGCTTGCTTGGTATCTAGGGACGATGTAACGTCCCTGTTTCATACATCAACTGGAAACCTATTCGAAAGGGGGATGTGGAACATGACGGTCTTTATCCAATACCTGGTCAACGGCCTGTCCATGGGCAGTGTCTACGCCATCATCGCGTTGGGCTACACCATGGTCTACGGTATCGCCAAGATGCTCAACTTCGCTCACGGCGACGTCATCATGGTCGGTGCCTATGTCTCGTTCTGCGCCACGTCGTATCTTGGCCTCCCGGGCTGGGCATCTGTAATTCTCTCTTGTGTGGTCTGTACCGTTCTCGGTGTTCTCATCGAGGGTCTGGCATACAAGCCGCTGCGTCAGGCGGGCCCGCTGGCCGTTCTGATCACGGCTATCGGCGTGTCTTACTTCCTGCAGAACGCCGCGCAGCTTCTGTGGGGCGCCACGCCCAAGAACTTCACTTCGCTCGTCACCTTCCAGGTGCCGGAGTTCTTGGCCAAATTTAACGTAAGCGCCGTCTCGCTCGTCACCATCGTCGCCTGCCTGGTTATCATGGCCGGCCTGATGTTCTTTACGGGTAAGACCAAGATGGGCAAGGCCATGCGCGCCGTGTCCGAGGACAAGGCCGCCGCTCAGCTCATGGGCATCAACGTCAACCGCACTATTTCGATGACGTTTGCCATCGGCTCCGCCCTTGCCGCCATCGCCGGTGTGCTCCTGTGCTCCTACTCGCCGGTGCTGCAGCCCACGACGGGTGCCATGCCTGGCATTAAGGCCTTCGACGCCGCCGTCTTCGGTGGGATCGGCTCCATCCCCGGCGCCTTTGTCGGTGGCATTCTCATCGGCATCATCGAGGCGATGGCGCAGGCCTACATTTCCACGAGCCTTGCCAACTCCATCGTCTTTGGTGTTTTGATCATCGTCCTGCTCGTCAAGCCTGCCGGCCTCTTGGGCAAGTACGTCCCCGAGAAGGTGTAGGTGAGCGTTATGAAGTTTCTTAAAGACAAGCAGACGCGTCACGACTTTGTTACGTACGCCATG
Source organism: uncultured Collinsella sp. (assembly GCA_902496335.1). Lineage (GTDB taxonomy): Bacteria > Actinomycetota > Coriobacteriia > Coriobacteriales > Coriobacteriaceae > Collinsella. The sequence continues at coordinate 16,938 of CABVAO010000001.1, read as the reverse complement.
TGCCTTGTGGCGTTCGCCATCGTGTTCTTTATGCAGTCTAACCACATGATTCCGCGCATGATCGCCGGTCAGCTGGTTCCCATCACGGCCTATATCGTCATGGCCATTTCCCTCAACCTCGTCGTCGGCATCGCGGGCGACTTGTCGCTGGGCCACGCGGGCTTTATGAGCGTCGGTGCCTACACGGGCATCGTCACCGCGGTCGCCCTCGAGAGCGCCGTTCCCTCCGATCCGGTGCGCCTTATCATCAGCATCGTGGTCGGCGCCATCGCCGCTGCCATCTTGGGCTTCTTGATCGGTATCCCGGTCCTGCGCCTGAGCGGCGACTATCTGGCCATCGTGACCCTGGCTTTTGGCGAGATCATCAAAGAGATTGTCACCTGCCTCATTGTGGGCGTCGACTCCCGCGGCCTGCACGTGATCTTTAACATCACGGGTAACTCCACGATCGACGACCTGCATCTGCTCGAGGACGGCACCGCCATCATCAAGGGCGCGCAGGGCGCATCGGGTGTGTCGACGTACTCGACCTTCCTCGCCGGTGCCATCCTGGTCATGGTCGCACTCGTGATCGTGCTCAACCTGGTTCGCAGCCGTACCGGCCGTGCCATTATGGCCGTGCGCGACAACAAGATTGCAGCCGAGTCCGTGGGCATCTCCGTCACCCAGTACCGCATGATCGCCTTCGTGGTTTCCGCTGCCCTCGCCGGTGCTGCCGGAGCTCTCTTCGGTGGTAACTTCTCGCAGCTCTCCGCCACCAAGTTCGACTTCAACACGTCCATCCTCATTCTGGTGTTCGTGGTCCTGGGCGGTCTGGGCAATATGCGCGGCTCCGTCATCGCGGCGGCATTGCTCACGGTGCTTCCCGAGCTGCTCCGTCAGTTCTCGGACTACCGCATGCTCATCTACGCCATCGTGCTGATTCTGGTCATGATCTTTACCAACAACCCGCAGCTCAAGGCGTTCTTCGGTCGCGTCAAGGACCGCTTTGCTTCCAAGAAGGAGGTGGCAGCCGATGCCCAGTAAATTTGAGTTCAACAAGGGCAAGATGGTCCCGTATCCTTCTGGCGCCATCGTTCCCGACCGCGACCTGGGCGAGCGCCCGGCACTCGAGTGCATCCACCTGGGCATTGAGTTCGGTGGCCTTAAGGCGGTCGACGACTTTAGCCTGACTATCGGCAAGACCGAGATCGCCGGTCTCATCGGCCCCAACGGTGCCGGCAAGACCACGGTCTTCAACCTGCTCACCAAGGTGTACCAGCCCACGCACGGCACCATCCTGCTCGACGGTGAGGACACTTCGGGCAAGTCGGTCTACCAGGTCAACCGCATGGGTATTGCCCGTACGTTCCAGAACATTCGCCTGTTCAACACCATGACGGTGGAGGACAACGTTAAGGTCGGCCTGCACAACCAGGAGCGCTACTCCGGCTTTGAGGGCGTGCTGCGCCTGCCGACGTATTGGAAGCACGAGAAGGCCGCCCACGAGCGCGCCATGGAGCTGCTGTCCATTTTTGATATGGAACACCTGGCAAATGAGCAGGCCGGATCGCTGCCTTACGGCGCACAGCGTCGTCTGGAGATCGTCCGCGCGCTTGCCACCAACCCCAAGCTGCTGCTGCTCGATGAGCCTGCCGCCGGCATGAACCCGTCCGAGACCGCGGAGCTTATGGAGAACATCGTCAAGATTCGTGACACCTTCGGCATCGCCATCATGCTTATCGAGCATGATATGTCGCTCGTTATGAACATCTGCGAGGGCATCTGCGTGCTCAACTTTGGCAAGGTCATTGCCAAGGGTACGGCCGAGGAGATCCAGAACAACGACGCCGTTATCGAGGCATATCTGGGCAAGCAGGATAAGGGGGAGAACTAAATGGCAGAGCCGATGCTTTCCGTCTACAACATCAACGTCTGGTACGGCGCCATCCACGCCATCAAGGACATCTCCTTTAACGTTAACGAGGGCGAGATCGTGGCCTTGATTGGTGCCAACGGTGCCGGCAAGTCCACAACGCTCAAGACCATCTCGGGCCTGCTGCGCTCCAAGACCGGCTCCATCAAGTTTATGGGCGAGGACATTACCCATACGCCCGCCGACAAGCTGGTTGGTAAGGGCCTGGCTCAGGTTCCCGAGGGTCGTCGCGCCTTTTTGCAGATGACGGTTGAGGAGAACCTGGAGATGGGCGCCTACACGCAGCCCAAGTCCACGGTGGCTCCGGGCCTCGAGCGCGTCTACGAGCAGTTCCCGCGCCTGAAGGAACGCCGTCGCCAGGTCGCCGGCACCCTTTCGGGCGGTGAGCAGCAGATGCTTGTTATGGGGCGCGCTCTTATGAGTAACCCCAAACTGCTTATGCTCGACGAGCCTTCCATGGGTCTGGCGCCGATTCTGATTGAGCAGATCTTCCAGATTGTCGAGGACCTGCACAAGGCCGGCACCACGGTGCTTCTGGTCGAGCAAAACGCACAGATGGCTCTTTCCATCGCCACGCGCGGCTACGTGCTCGAGACCGGCAAGATCACCATGACCGGCACCGGTCAAGAGCTCCTGCACGACGATAACGTCCGCAAAGCCTACCTCGGAGGCTAACCCACCTAACAAAAGGGGCGCTGACTATCTCAGTCAGCGCCCCTTTTTAGTTGCGGTGAAATAGGGACTGAATACGGGCTCCAGAGGCCAAATGAGTCCCTATTCCACCGCAACTTCATGGGGATGTGTGACAATGCCCGTCGGAAAACATCTGCTGTCTTTGGGGGTCTATCTATGCTGTATGAGTTTTGTGCCGAGAACTTTGAGCGGGTGCCGGCGGCTATCGATGCCGGTGCAAAGCGCATCGAGCTGTGCGATAACCTTGCCGTTGGTGGCACCACGCCTTCGGCCGGCGTTATCAGCGCTACGACCAACTATGCCCACGAGCACGATGCACGGGTGATGTGCATGATTCGCCCGCGTGGCGGCGACTTTCACTACAACCAGGACGAGTTGCGTATGATGGAGATGGACCTGGGCCTTGCCGTGAGCGCCGGCGTTGACGGCTTGGCCTTTGGCTGCTGCAAGCCCTGCGCTGGCGGATGGGCACTCGACGAGCTTACGTTGGGCGCCCTCGTGATGGCCGCGGGCTGCGCGACCGAGGAATGCAAGCGTGAGCCCATCGACATCACCTTCCACATGGCGTTTGATCAGCTCTCGCCCGAGGCTCAGCTCGACGCGATTGACATACTCGCCGACTGCGGCATCACACGCATCCTGACGCATGGTGGCGCTGCCGGTACGCCGATCGAGGACAACTTCGAAAACCTGGCCCGCTTGATCGAGTATGCGGGCGACCGCTTGACCATCCTTCCCGGCGGCGGCATTTCCACGGTCAACCGCGATACCGTGGCGGCGGCACTGGGCGTCTCCGAGCTCCATGGCACCAAGATTGTGCCGCTGGAGGTATAACCCGTGACGCTGGTATTTGACGTTCAGCAGGCGAACGGTAAGCCCGACGACAACCGTCGTCCCGGCACCGCGTGCCCCTTTTGCGATACAGAAGGGCTCACCGACATCAATCGCCGTGATGGCGATTGCATTTGGCTCGAGAATAAGTTCAAGACCCTGCGCGCCACCCGTCAAACCGTGCTGATCGAGTCGGCCGATCACGATGCCGACCTGGTGACCTATGAGCCGGATGAACTCCACCATGTGATGCGGTTTGCCCTGGGTTGCTGGCAGCAGATGATCGATTCACAGCAGTATCGAAGCGTGCTCATGTACAAGAACAAGGGTCCGCTCTCGGGCGGTAGCCTCGTTCATCCGCACATGCAGATTGTGGGTTTGGAGCAGGAAGACGGCTATGCTTCGCTGGCTTCCGCCAATTTCGAAGGCATCAATGTCTGGCAACAGGGGAGGATCTCGGCCAACATCTCAACCGAACCCATCATGGGGTTCTTTGAGATCAACGTTTCAGCCCCGCAGGGAATCGCCGCCAGCGATGACACGAGAGACCAAGCCGAGGCGGATCTCTTCGCCGATGCGATCCAGGTAGCTCTGCGCTATATCCTGAACGAGCACCACGGTGGTCGCGCAGAGTCGTATAACCTGTTCTTCTATCACCTGGGCGGTCGGACCATTGCCAAGGCGCTGCCGCGTTGGGTGGTTTCGCCCTACTTTGTCGGCTATCGTTTGGCCCAGGTCAATGCTGAGACAACGCTCGATATCGATGCTGAGCGCCTGCGTGCGTATCTGGAAACGCTCGTATAGCAAGACTAACACCCGCGTAATGCGGACAGTCTAGCGTGCCATGGCGTCGCGGCCGGCTTCGACGCGCTTGCGCTGGGCGGCGCGCTCCTCGCCGGTCAGACGCTCAAAGAGATGCCCGATAAGCGAGGCGAGTACCTGCTGAAACAGCGTTCCGCACATGACGGGAAACACGACTTCGCCCGGAAAGTACTGCGTGGCGATGACGGCGCCCGAAGAGATGTTACGCATGCCGCAGGTAAAGCACATGGTGGTCGTCTCGCTATATGGCAGATGCAGCGCATGGGCGACCAGAAAACCGACGACAAAGCCACTGATGGCGAAGACCAAAATAAAGAGGGCGACTTCCAAGCGCACCGCGTTCATGTGCAGCACGTACTCGCTCATGGCGGTGGAGTTGGAGGCGATAACGCCCATCATCATGAATTTGCAGGCGGGCGAGAGCACGGGGGAGAGCTTCTCGTGTCCCCATCCACGCGTGAGCTCGTTGATCACGATGCCGAGCACGGCGGGGATGGCGATCATAAAGGCCATGTCTTGCATCAAGCTCGGCACATCGATCGAGACGGTGGCACCCAGCAAGAGCTTAAGCGTGAGCGGAATCGTCACAGGGGAGATAACCGAGGACGTCAGGATGATGGTGAGCGCGAGCGGGCCGTTGCCGCCGAACATGCTGATCCACATAAAAGCGGTGACGGCCACGGGCACGCTGTACTCGAGCACGATGCCGCAGACAAGGTTGGGATTGGAGCCAAAGAATAACGATCCCATGGCATAGGCCGCGATGGGAATAAGCGCCGCCGAGACGAGCAGTGCCAAAATCAGGTGCAGGGGACGGCGGAACACCTCGGCTACCTGGTGGAAGGTGTTGCTGAGCGCGCCCTGAAACGTCATAAAGGCGAAGAGGGCGGGAACAATGGGCTTGAGCACGCCGATCTGCTGGGGAAAGAGCACGCCGAGCGCCACGCAAATCGGAACGATGATCTGCATATGCCCCGCGAGGAACTTTCCCAGTCCGGCCCATTGCCTCATATGTCCCGTGACCCCCTTTATCCGCGAACTCGTTTGTATGGATATGCTAGACGCTCGTATGCGTCCGTGCGGCTGAAACGCTCGATTATTTCGAGGCCATTACCGCCATCGTTTGCCGAAACCGCGGCGCACCGCGGCGTTTTGCGTCCGCGCTGCACGGTATAATAAAACCGTTCAACAGATCTGCCTGCCGAAGCGGGCATACACAGAGGACTCATCGCTATGAACCGTGAGAGGTATCGCGGCGACCTGCCCCTATCGGGGGTGGGTGCCTATGTCATCGCTTAAGACGACGCATCGCTGGGCGGTCGCTCAGCAAAACCCCGAGCTCGAAAAGGAGCTTTCGGCTGGTCTGGGCATTCCCGGGCTGGTGGCGCGCATTATGGTCGCGCACGGCATTGACTCCATCAAAGAGGGCCAATTGTTTTTGACGCCTTCGCTCGATCGCGACTGGGCCGACCCACTCATTATCCCGGGCATGTCGGTCGTTGCCGACCGCGTCGAGCGTGCTATTCGCAACCACGAGCACATTGCAGTCTTTGGCGATTTTGACGTTGACGGTATTACGTCGACCTGCCTGTTGACCGAGGCGCTGCGCACGTTTGGCGCCGATGTCACGCCGTTTATTCCGCACCGCTTTGATGAGGGCTACGGTCTTTCGCGCGCGGCACTCGACCGCGTTAACGAGCTCGCTCGCCCCCAGCTGATCGTGACCGTCGATAACGGCATTGCCGCCAAGGAAGAGGTTTCCTATTTGGAGGACCTGGGGATCGATTTGGTGGTCACGGACCATCACGAGCCCTCCGACCAGGTGCCGCAGGGTGTGCCCCTGACCGACCCCAAGCTCGAGGACGAGGGCCCCTCGCGCGAGCTTGCCGGTGCTGGTGTGGCGCTCAAGCTGGTGCAAGTCCTGGGTGAGCGCCTGGGCAAGCCGTCGTATTGGCGTTCGCTAATCGAGGTCGCGGCGCTGGGCACCGTGTCCGACATGATGCCGCTCACGCCCGAGAACCGCGCGCTGGTTGCCGAGGGCATCCAGCAGATGCGCGTAACCGCTCGCCCCGGCTATATCGCGCTTGCCGCGCTTGCCAAGGCGGACCTTTCGAGCATTACGGCGGATGGCCTGTCATTCTCGCTCATTCCCCGCTTAAACGCTGCCGGTCGCATGGCCGATCCCAAGCTGGCGCTCGACCTGCTGCTTGCCCGCAATCCCATCGAAGCAAGCGCGCTGGCGGCTGAGCTCGAGGAAATCAACCGCCAGCGCCGTGAGATCGAGGCGGAGCTCACGCGCGATGCCATGGCAAAGGTCGAGGAGACCTATGACGGCGGGCGCGCGATCGTTGTGGGCGGCGAAGGCTGGCACGAGGGCGTCAAGGGTATCGTGGCAAGCCGTCTGACCAACCGCTATCACGTGCCGGCGCTGCTGTTCTCGATCGAGGACGGTATCGCGCGCGGCTCTGGTCGCTCGGTGGGCAAAGTTAACCTGTTTGACGCCGTCGAGCGCTGTTCCGACCTGCTGATTCGTCGCGGCGGACATGCCGGTGCGGTGGGTGTGACCATCGAGGCATCCAAGCTCGATGAATTCCGTCGTCGCCTTTCCGCCGTGCTATCGGAGATTCCCGCTGAGGACTTTGAAGACATCGACGAGGTTGCCGCCACGGTCGACCTTTCCGAGCTGAATATCGAGACTATAGAGCAGATTTCCCGCCTTGAGCCGTTTGGCCAGGGTAATAAGGTGCCGCTGCTGGCTGCCGAGGGCGTGACGATGTGCGATCGCGCCGTGGTGGGTAAGACCGGCGAGCACATGCGCTTTGTGGCGACCGATGGCGCCGCGAGCGTGCCGGCCATTATGTTCCGCGTGCCGCAAATCGATAAGCTCATCAACTGCGATAGCGCTGTCGACTTGGTGTTCGAGGCCGTTGCCGAGCATTGGCAGGGGCGTGTGAAGCCCAAGCTCATGATCAAGGATGTTCTGGTCCGCGATACCACGCTGCCCAGCGTCGACGATCCGGCATGCGAGCTTCGTCGTGGCGTGCAGCCGGCGGATTCCGGCCTGCGCTTGGAGTCGCGCAAGCGCGAGACGCTCGCCCAGCTTTCCTATACCGAGCTCACGCGCTCGCTTATCCATAGCTTTATCGGCTCGAACCAGCCACATCGCGCGCAGGTCGAGGCGCTCGATGCCCTGGCCGATCACCAAAGTGTTCTGGCCGTTATGGGAACGGGGCGCGGCAAGTCGCTCATCTTCCATGTGCATGCCGCGCGTGAGGCGGTGCTTCGCGGACGTTCGAGCATCTTTGTCTATCCGCTGCGTGCGCTCGTTGCCGACCAGGCCTATCACCTCTCGTCGACGATGGCAGCGCTCGGTATTGGTGTTGGCGTGCTGACCGGCGAGACCGTGGAGGCCGCACGCGATGATGTGTTCGCCGGCCTAGCTTCGGGCCGCACCGGTATCGTGCTCACGACGCCCGAGTTCCTATCTATCCACCGTGACCGCTTCGCACGTTCGGGCCGCATCGGCTTTGTCGTTATCGACGAGGCGCACCACGCCGGCCTTGCCAAGGGCGGCGACCGCAGCGCCTATCTCGACATGCCCGATATCCTCAAAGCCCTGGGCGACCCGGTCGTTATGGCTGCGACGGCCACCGCGACGGCTCCGGTCGTGGCCGAGCTTGCCCGCATGCTGCCGATCACTCGCACGGTGGTCGACGAGACGGTGCGCGAGAACCTGCGGCTCGAGGACGACCGTGATCTTGCAAGTCGCGAGAACCGTTTGGTGTCGATTGTGGCGACGGGGGAAAAGACCGTCATCTACGTCAATTCGCGCGACCAGTCCGTGGCGCTCGCCAAGACGTTGCGCAAGCGTGTGCCCGATTGCGCAACCCATATCGCGTTCTATAACGCGGGGCTTGCGCGTTCCGATCGCCGTCGCGTGGAGGAAGCATTCCGAGACGGAAGCCTCAGCTGCATCGTCTCGACATCTGCCTTTGGCGAGGGCGTCAACCTTCCCGATATTCGCCATGTCGTGCTCTATCACATGCCGTTTGGCGGCATTGAGTTTAACCAGATGAGCGGCCGTGCCGGTCGCGATGGCCAGCCCGCCGTGATCCATCTGCTCTATTCGTCGCGCGACGCCCGCATTAACGAGCGCCTACTCGACTGCTATGCGCCCGAGCGCGACGAGCTCGTCACGCTCTATCGCGCGCTGCAGACCATGTGGCGCTCCAACCGCGGCAAAACCGGGGACGATTCCTTTAGCGCGAGCGATATCGACATCGCACAGATGTGCCTTGCCATCGATGCTCGCACGCCGGTCGACGAGCGTTCGGTGGAAAGCGGCCTGGGAATCTTCGAAGAGCTTGGTTTTTGTCGCGTTTCGGGGTTTGACGACACCCGTCGCATCGCGATGGCCGAAAACCCCGGCCGCGTGCAATTGAGTAGGTCAATTCGCTATTTGGAGGGCTTGCGCTCGCGCATGGAGTTTTCGGCTTTCCGGAGCTGGGCGCTCGATTCGTGCGCTTCTGATATGCTAGCCAAAGTTAACCGCCCGATCGTACCGCGGGCCTAGGGGAAGGGGACCTCGATGGATGCCGCAGCCCGTACCGCCCATGATTCCACCCTCCAGCCGTTTTCGGAGATGGAGCACTATAAGCATGCCGATGAGCTGCCGCCCGAGATTGTGGCGGACAGCTACGACAAGCTGGAGCGCCTGTGCCTCAAATATATGAATGAGGACGACTTCTCCAAGGTGGAGCAGGCCTACTGCTTTGCCGCCGAGAAGCACTGCAACCAAAAGCGCCGCTCGGGCGAGATGTACATTAACCATCCCGTCGAGGTTGCCATCATTTTGGCCGATCTCAAGATGGACTGCGATGTGGTGTGCGCCGCGCTGCTGCACGATACCGTTGAGGATACAGAGACCTCGCTTGCCGATGTTTCCGGCCTGTTTGGCGATACGGTGGCCGAGCTCGTCGATGGCGTGACCAAGCTCACCAACATCGAAGTCGACAGCATGGACGAGAAGCAGGCCCTCACGCTGCGCAAGATGTTCCTCGCCATGTCCAAGGACATCCGCGTCATCATCGTTAAACTTGCCGACCGTCTGCACAACATGCGAACGCTGGCAGCCCTGCGCGAGGATCGTCGCCTGTTTAAGGCTCGCGAGACCATGGACGTGTATGCGCCCCTGGCCGACCGTCTGGGCATGAGCTCCATTAAATGGGAGCTCGAGGACCTGTCCTTCTTCTACCTTGAACCCGACGCCTACCAGCGCATCGCGCGCATGGTGGCGGAGTCGCGCGAGGTCCGTGAGCGCTATCTGGCCGAGACCATCAAGACACTCACCGACGAACTCAACCGCATTGGCCTGGAGGACTTCCAGATTAACGGCCGTTCCAAGCACTATTGGTCCATCTACCAAAAGATGAAGCGCAAGGGCAAGGAATTCTCCGAGATCTACGACCTGGTGGCACTGCGTGTCATCACGCATTCGGTGCGCGATTGCTACTCCACGCTCGGCGCGGTGCATACGCTGTGGCACCCCATGCCCGGTCGCTTTAAAGACTATATCGCCATGCCCAAGGTCAATAACTACCAGTCGCTCCACACGACGGTCATCGGCCCCACGGCCCGTCCGCTCGAGATTCAGATTCGAACCTACGAGATGCATGAGCAGGCCGAGTACGGCATTGCCGCCCACTGGCTATACAAGAAGTCGGGCGGATCGTCTGCTTCCAAGACCAATGACGCTCAACGTTTGGACGACCAGATCAACTGGCTCAAGCATTCGCTCGATTGGGCTGCGTCTGATGAGATCACCGACGCCAAGGAATACCTGCATTCGCTGAAGGTCGACCTCTTCGATCAGGAGATCTTCGTCTTTACGCCCAAGGGCGAGGTCATGGCGCTTCGTGCCGGCTCCACGCCGCTCGACTTTGCCTATGCCGTTCACACCGAGGTGGGAAACCATTGCGTCGGCGCCAAAATCAACGGTGCGGTGGCTCCGCTCACGCACGAGATTAAGACGGGTGACCGTGTCGAGATCCTGACTAACAAGAGTTCCAAGCCGTCGCGTGATTGGCTCAAGATCGTTAAGACGCCTTCCGCCAAGTCAAAGATCCGCCGCTATTTTGCCGCTGCGACCAAGGATGACGACGCTGCTGCCGGCCGCGATATGCTGGCCAAGGACCTGCGGAAGCGTGGCTATGGCATTTCTACGCCGCGTTCGACGCGTGCGCTCAACGCCGTAGCGGAGCAGTTTAACTTCAAGCAGCTCGAGGACCTGTTTGCCGCCGTCGGCGCCGGCAAGGTTGCCCCGCGCGCTGTGGGCAATAAGGTCGAGCAAATCTTGGACCCCAAGCCCGAGGAACAGCTCACCAAGGCCGAGGCTATCGCCGAGGTCGTGAAACAGCCTGCTCGCGGCTCCAACCGCAAGCCGCAAAAGCGCGGCAAGAGCGCAAGTAACGGCATTATCGTCAAGGGCGAGAGCAACAGCGGCCTGCTGGTCCGTCTGGCTCATTGCTGCAACCCCGTGACGGGCGACGACATCGTCGGCTTCATCACGCGCGGTCGTGGCGTTTCGGTACATCGCGCCAACTGCCCCAACGTCAAGGGTCTTATGGAACATCCCGAGCGCATGATCGATGTGGAGTGGGACGGCGCTGCCGACACCCTCTTCCAGGTCGAGATCGTGGTCGAGTGCTTGGACCGTATGGGCCTGCTCAAGGATGTCACCATTGCCATTGGCGATGCGGGCGGCAATATCCTTTCTGCCGCCACGTCGACCAACCGCGAGGGTATTGCAACCCTGCGCTTTATGGTCGAGATCTCGGACGCGAGTGGTCTGGATCCGCTGCTGGCTTCCATCAGCAGTGTCGATTCGGTCTACGACGCTCGCCGTCTTATGCCCGGCGAAGGCGGAGCTCAGCTCAAGCGCCGTGTGTAGGTGCGAGAGCCTCTCAGCATCATAGATATTGGTTACGTTCGAGGCATCGTTTGGTGCCTCGAACGTATTTTAGAAGGAGGGTATGCGCATGGGCGATATGACTTTGGACCTGACACCCCGAGGTGCGGCTTCGATTGAGGCGCTCGTCAACGGCCCCATTCAGACCAACAGTTACGCCGTGATTTCGAATGACGAGTGCTTAATCGTCGATCCGGCGTGGGAGGGCGAGTGTCTTGTGGAGCATATCCGCACCGCGCATCCTGAGGTGCGCGTACTCGGCTCTGTCTGCACGCACGGTCATGCCGACCATGTTGGCGGGGTTGCCGGGGTTCGAGCTGTCGTTGGCGACAGCGCGCTATATGAGTTGTGCGCTAAGGACGTGACGGTACCTCGCGCAAATATCGAGGAGCAGCGCGCCATGTGGGGTATCGAGACACCCGATCCGGGTGAGCCGACGCGTTTGCTTGCCGAGGGCGATACAATCGAGGTGGGCGACGTCTGCCTGCAGGTGATCGAGACGCCGGGGCATACGCCGGGCGGCATCGTCCTGTTCGCCGCGACCGAGCGGGGGAACATCGCCTTTGTGGGCGACACGCTTTTCCCGGGCAGCCACGGTCGTACCGATCTTTCCGGCGGTGACGAGGCGGCGATTATGCGCTCGCTCTCCAAACTTGCCAAGATGCTTCCGCCCGATACCGTTTGCTTGACGGGCCATGGCGATTCGACCACGATGGCGCGCGAACTTATGCAGAACCCGTTTATGCAGATGTAGGCTCGAAGCCGTCGTCCGAACCACGAAGACCGCTCAATCGTCAAGCTATTTTCCCCAGTGGGTCGATTCTGTGGGGCAAACGGTCAAAATTTGTCCAATCGGATGGTATTCGTGAACAAACGAACGTTTATGCTCGGGTATGTCGTGGTAAAATCTCAGGCGTTATCGGAGCAACCTTACAGGAGGTTTCTTTTATGCTCGTCAACGCAGCAGACATGCTCAAGAAGGCCGAGGCCGGCAAGTACGGTCTCGGTGCCTTCAACACCAACAACCTCGAGTGGACCCTGGCTATTCTCCAGGCCGCCGAGGAGGCCAAGTCTCCGCTGATCCTTCAGTGCACCGCTGGTGCCGCTAAGTGGATGGGCGGTTTCAAGGTCTGCGCCGACATGGTCAAGGCTGCCGTCGAGGCCACGGGCGTTACCGTTCCCGTCGCCCTTCACCTCGATCACGGTTCTTACGAGGACTGCTTCAAGTGCATCGAGGCCGGCTTCACGTCCATCATGTATGACGGCTCTCACGAGGAGACCTTCCAGCTTAACCTCGACCGCACCAAGGAGCTCGTTGAGCTTGCCCACTCCAAGGGCATGTCCATCGAGGCCGAGGTCGGCGGCATCGGCGGCACCGAGGACGGCGTGACCTCCAACGGCGAGCTCGCTGACCCTGCTGAGTGCAAGCAGATTGCTGACCTGGGCGTCGACTTCCTCGCCTGCGGTATCGGCAACATCCACGGCGTGTATCCCGCCGACTGGGCTGGCCTTTCCTTCGAGCGTCTGGGCGAGATCAAGGCTCAGACCGGCGACCTGCCCCTCGTTCTGCACGGTGGTACCGGCATCCCCGAGGATCAGATCAAGAAGGCCATCTCCCTGGGTATCTCCAAGATCAACGTTAACACCGATCTGCAGCTCGTCTTCGCCAAGGGCGTTCGCGAGTATATCGAGGCTGGCAAGGATCAGCAGGGCAAGGGCTTTGACCCCCGCAAGCTCCTCAAGCCTGGTCGCGACAACATCGTTGCCCGCACCAAGGAGCTCATGGAGGAGTTTGGCTCCGTCAACAAGGCGTAAGCGTCGCTAAACTTCCCGCCGGAAGCCCCGTCTCCCTACACTGTTTCCTTTGCGCTCACCTGGCTTCGCCAGAAGTCGCGCCAAGGAAACAGTTCCGGGGGACGGGGCTTCCTTCGTTTAACGCCGCAGGGTTACGAGTCTGAATTAAGGTGGCTACTGGCTTCACCAGAAGTCGCGCGACGGAATCAGCTCTGGGGAAACGGGGCCTCCTTCGTTAACTCGCTACAGGGTTACTGGGCTGAATTCATTTTTTCTAGGTACCGTTTATCGGTGTTGAGAGTTCCTTTATTGGGGCTTTCTTTTTTATCTCGCTACAATGGACTTCAAGCGTTCTAGTGACTTGGAGTTTTGGTATGGCTGTTGTTAATGTGCTGCCTTCGGATGGGAAGGTTATTGACGAGGGCCCTGTTGGTTGCTCTGTTGATGTTTGCTGTGATGATTTTCGTCATCTCGATATTGGACTGCCGCCCGAGATTCTTCGACTCAAGGATGCCGGATATTTGACGCAGGCTGTTGCGGCTTGTGATCGTCTTTTGGGGCAGAATCCCGATCCCTCGCTTGCTGCCTGCGTTCGTGCCGAGCGGTATCGCATGCTTGAGACGCCGCTTCATTTTTCGGTGTCGCGCGATCGAGCTATTGCGATGATTCGCGAGGAGTGGCCTGAGTTTACCGAGGAGCAGTTTGACGATCTGATTGACCGTAAGCGTATTGACTGGCGCTTTATCGATGGCGAGCTGTTCGTTCTCGACAACTTCCTCGATTCGCTTCGCGTATATCCCAAAGAGGTCCCCGGAGTGCGTCCCGATTCTACGGACGGAATAGCACTGCGCGACGAGATGCTCAAGGAGATGGAGTCACAAAACGGATTGGCTCGCGTCATTACGCTTAAAGCGTCCGTGTCTGTCCCCGGCGCTCTGGAGGGGGAGATCGTTTGCGCTTGGCTTCCCGTCGCGGCTGCCTGCCGTCAGCAGTCTCGGGTCGAGATTCTCGACATGACGCCGGAGGGTGCTGTTGCTCCCGCGAACGCTTCGGCGCGTACCGCCTCGTGGTCTTCTTCGAGTGAGCGCTCATTCTCGGTGACTTATCGTTATCACATCGATGCTGCTTATTGTGATGTCTACGGTGGCACACTTCCGGTTCATCCGCGTATGGACGCGCCTCTGCCCGAGGATATTTCCGAGGACCGTCCGCACATTGCATTCACGCCGTATCTGCAGCAGCTGACGGCCGGTGTTGTTGACGGACTCGAGGATCCGCTCGATCGCGCTCGTGCTATCTATGATTATCTGACGCAGCATATCGACTATCGCTATCAGCCGCCGTACTTGCTTTTGGGATCTATTGCCGATGACTGCGCGCATTCGCTCCGCGGCGATTGCGGCGTTATGGCGCTCACGTTTATCACCATGTGCCGTATCGCGGGCGTGCCTGCCCGTTGGCAGAGCGGCCTGTACGTTGCGCCCGATTCGGTGGGGTCGCACGACTGGGCAGAGTTCTATACGCCGCAGACCGGTTGGCTCAACGCCGACGTGTCATTTGGATCTTCTGCTCACAGGATGGGGGAGGAGTGGCGCCGCCGTCACTACTTTGGCAATCTCGACCCATGGCGTATGGTGGCCAACAATCGATTCCAGGCAGAGTTTGAGCCCTCTTTCGACGGCATGCGCGAGGACCCTTACGATAACCAGATGGGTGAGGCTTCGGTCGACGGTCGCGGATGCCGTCAGCGCGAGATGCTACGCACGGTCGAACTCATCGAAATGCTCGAAGTTCCATTTTCGGACTAATCGGTAGAAAGCTGTGATAAACTAACTCACGCATTGCGTGCCCGAGTGGCGGAATTGGCAGACGCAGTGGACTCAAAATCCACCGTTGGCAACAACGTGCGAGTTCGAGTCTCGCCTCGGGCACCATACATGCAAGTGAGCGTTCAAGGGGGTCAAGGCCCCCTTTTTCGTGCCGAACTCGCGTGAGCGCGCGGAGCGTTAAGCAAACAGGCCTGTGGCCTGTTTGTAGCGGAGCGTGGCGAGGGCGCCATGCGCCCGAAGCCCGGGGCTTCGCGAAGCGAAGTCCCTTCGAGTCTCGCCTCGGGCACCATACATGCACCTGCGCTTCAAGGGGGTTGCGGCCCCCTTTTTCGTGTACGTAATGTGATAACGCGCTGTACGTGTTATTATTCGCAAGGCGTTGTTTCCGCAATGCCCTAAAGAGGAACCCGAGGGTTCCCACCTTTTGGCGCCAATGAGCAGCTGACTGGTCATACAACTTAGATTACCTTCCTCAAATCGAGGAAGTCTATGTGTACGACCTGGTTGCTGAGAAGCGCCGGGTTATTTTTTTTATGAATGGAGGTAGGGAAAATAGCTAAGTCTGATGACACCCGCATCAACGACGAGATCACTGCATCTTCGTGCCGTTTGATTGGCGTCGATGGCTCTCAGCTCGGCCTGTTCGCCATCCGCGATGCCCAGCGCGTCGCCGACGATCAGGGTCTCGACCTGGTCGAGATCGCTCCCAACGCGGAGCCGCCGGTCTGCAAGGTCATGGACTACGGTAAGTTCAAGTACCAGCAGGCCATGAAGGCCAAGGCTGCTCGTAAGAACCAGTCCAAGGTCGAGGTCAAGGAAATGAAGTTCCGACCCAAGATCGACGTTGGCGACTACGAGACCAAGAAGGGCCACGTTCTGCGTTTCCTCAAGAAGGGCGCACGCGTTAAGATCACCATCATGTTCCGCGGCCGTGAGATGGCTCACCCGGAGCAGGGCCTTAACGTTCTCGAGCGCCTCGCCGAGGATCTCAAGCCTTACGCTACGGTCGAGTCCAAGCCTAAGATGGAAGGCCGTAACATGCTTATGCTGCTCGCCCCGATTAAGGGCGCCTTCGATGAGGATAAAGCGGCAAGCGATACCAAGTAACTAGTGTTCTGTAACCGATTAAGGAGTATTTCATGCCTAAGATGAAGTCCCACAGCGGCACCAAGAAGCGTTTCCGCAAGACTGGTACCGGCAAGCTTATGCGCGCCAAGGCTTTCAAGAGCCACATCCTGAGCAAGAAGTCGACCAAGCGTAAGCGTGGCTTCCGTCAGGAGACCGAGATCGCCGCTGCCGACCGCAAGGTCATCAAGTCGCGTCTCGCCTAAGTTCGCGTTCCCGTTTTTCGTTTTACCGTCTAGGAGTTGATAGAACATGGCACGTATTAAGCGCGCTGTTGCCGCCAAGAAGAAGCGCCGTACCGTTATGCACCGTGCGAAGGGTTACTACGGTGCCGCTTCGCGTACTTACAAGCATGCTAAAGAGCAGGTCCAGCACTCCCTGCAGTATCAGTATCGTGATCGCCGCAACAAGAAGCGCGAGATTCGTTCTCTCTGGATCACTCGTATCAACGCTGCTGCTCGCCTGAACGACATCTCTTACTCTCAGTTCATGCACGGCCTGAAGGTTGCCGGCATCGAGCTCGACCGCAAGGTCCTGGCTCAGATGGCTTACGAGGACATCGAGTCCTTCAACGAGCTGGCTACCATCGCCAAGAAGGCTCTCGAGGCCTAATAGATTCTCTTGAATCGCTAGGGGAGTGTCGCGTTGTGCGCGGCGCTCCCTCTTTTTATTTGAAGCGCGGTTTACATTGCTAAAAGCGCGGGTAGATAAACACTTACAGGTGACCGATCTCTATATATTCCTGAACCAAAGGGTCATCATCTGATACGTGCAGTATTTCTGCACCAGCCTTTCTATGACTTATATAGGAAGCGATGTATTGTGTAGGACTTGTGAAGAGTGGAATTGACGTCCCACAGGGCTTCGCGGTCTGGCAATATATCTCCTTGCCGCGCGGCCCGGTCGGACCGGATGAGCCGCAAAGCGTGCACCTTGAGAACCGGATACTGCGAGGATGGACA